>NZ_JALKFU020000214.1 GCF_023242965.2 Frankia sp. AgKG'84/4 | reverse complement strand
GACCCGCAGGGTGACCCAGCCGCCGCCCGCGCCGCCGCCGGCCGACCCGCCGCCGTTCGGCTGATCTTCGTGCAGCGCGGCGACCTGCACGCCGGTGCGCACGGTCGCGCCCGCCGCCTCGGCCGCGGCGAGCAGCGCGGCGTCGAGATCGGAGCGCATCACCATGGACAGCCAGGGCGGGTCGTCGACCCGGCCGCGGCTGACCTGGAACCGCCCGTCGAGGCTCAGGGTCAGCGCGCTCACCGACGATCGGACCACGCCGGTCAGATCGATCCCGACATGGTCGGTGGACAGGCCGACCAGCCCGCCGCCACAGGTCTTGTACCGCGGCATCGCCGACCGTTCGAGCACGCACACGCTGGCTCCGGCGGCCGCGGCGGCGCGCGCCGCGCTGCCGCCCGCCGGACCCGCGCCCACGACGACGACGTCGAAGGTGCTCATCGAAGCGTCTTCCAGACCCATTTCACTCCGTGCCGCTCGAACCGCGTCAGGGGGCTTCTCAGCGCAGCGTCAGGCTACGGCCGACCAGGCCGGCCCGGATCCGGCGCTCGGACGGGCTCAGCGGCGCCGTGACGGCCAGCGCGTCGCGGTAGGCCTGCCGCAGTGCGGCGGCCGGCTCCTCACAGTGATCGGCGGGCGTGTCGGCGGCCAGGTCCCAGACGGGGACGACGAGGCCGTCCGCCCGGAAGAACCCGACGAACCGCGAGCCGGCGCCCACCGTCAGCCGCTCGCTGGCGGCCAGCCGGGCCAGCGCGTCGAGCAACGCCTCCTCCGAGGCGGCGGTGTCGGCGTCGGTCCAGGCACCATCACCGGCGCCCGAGGTCGAAGCGTCCGGCGCGGACGTCGCCCCGGCGGGCACGGCGAGTGGAAACGCCCAGCGCAGGTGCCAGCGGTCCCCAGGATGACACCAGTAGGCGGCCGGCACGGAGGTCAGCCGGCTGGTGGGCACCACGGTGGAGTTGGCCCGCTCCAGCATGGCCGCCACCTCCTGCCCGGGGCCGCTGTCGTCGTCCGACGGGGGGAGCCACCAGTCGAAGCCGGCGTGCACGCTGATCTCCAACGGTGCCGGGTCCAGCAGGTCGACGAGCCCCGGCAGGGCGGTGAGCCCGCCGGACCGTTGCTCGACGAGCGGCGGCGACGACGCGACCGGCGCGTCGACAACGGTGCCCGGTTCGGCGTCGAGGGCGGCCAGCAGCGCCCCCGCGATGTCGCGGGACGCGTCCAGCCCAGGCACCGCGACCTGGATGGCGACGAGGATCTCGCCGGAGTCCCGGACGAGGGCCGGGGCGGCCTGCGGCAGCATCGTGGCGAGTGTGATCCGCCGGTCGGCGTGCTCGGGGTGCGCCGCGAGATGTTCGACCGACAGCCGCAGGGTCGCCGTGGCGCTCGGCACCAGCTCGCGCAGGGCGACGAGATCGGGTTCGTCCCGGCGGCCGACGAAGGGTCGCAGTACCGGCGCCGTCCGGCGGCGCTCACCATGACACGCCTTGTAACGGCGCCCGGAGCCGCAGGGGCAGGGCTCGCGCGGCCCGACGACGGCGATCGGGCCGTCCGGTGCGGGCGCCCCGGTGGTCCGGCCGCGCCCGACGGCGGAGCCGGTCGCGGCGAGTTGGGCGGTACGGGCGCCCGGGCGCTGGGGGGCGGGTCGGCGTGCGATCGCGAGCTCCTGGGTATCTAAGCGACGTGGTGTCTGGCGGCGTGCACCAGCGGCATGGCCCTGATCCGTCCGGCAGTGGAGCGAGCCGGCAGAAAGGCGATCCGGCAGTAAGGCTAGGCCATGGGCGGCGAACATCGCGGATGCCGGGCGGTCGCGGACGCGTGGCGGCCAGGACCAGGACCGATCGCCCCCGCGGGATGCCCGCCACCATCCTCCCGGCCCGCCAGGGCCCGCTGAGCCCGGGCGGCAAAGGAAGGAGTGCGCGACGTAAAGGCATCAGGGATAACCCGCACACATACCGCGTGTTGTCCCACTACCGCGACACCGCGCTCACACGGCCGGACACGTGCGGGCACGATGATGTGGCGTGGCCGGCCGGCCACGCCACCGCCTGGCTCCGCCTGAAAAGCAGGGGGTGGTCCGCCCGGGAATTCAGGCGGCGGTCCATCCTGCCGGGGGGCAGGTCGAGACAATGGGGGGTCGGTGGCAAAGGTCGTCGTCGCCGGCGGTGGAATTGCGGGAATCGCCTGTGCCTGTGTGCTTCAGGCGGAGGGAATCGAGGTGCGGGTCCAGGACCGCGGCCGGGTGATCGGTGGCCGGATGTCCTCCCGTTGGATCGACGGCCGCATCGTCGATGCGGGGGCGTCCTACTTCACCGTCAGTTCGCCCGAGTTCGCCGAGGTGGTTCAGGACTGGGCCGCCCGAGGAATGGCCCGGGCCTGGACCCGCCGGCTGGACGTGATCAGCGGCCCGGACGCCGCCCTGACCGCGGGCGAGGCCGGGCCACTGCGCTACTCGGCGCCCCGCGGCCTGCGCTCGCTGGTCGCGGATCTGGCGTCCCGTTCCGGCATCACCGTCCTGCAGTCCTCGCCGATCACCCGGATCACCCCGGGCCTGGCCGTCGACGGGGAGGTGGTGGACGCCGCGGTGCTGGCCATGCCGGATCCACAGGCGATGCGCCACCTGGACGACACCTTCGTGGCCGAGCGTGCCCTTGTCGCCGACCGTCCGTGGGCGCCCGCGCTCGCCCTGCTGGCGGGCTGGAAGCATCGCTGGTGGGCAGCGATGGACGGGGCGTTCGTGCACGATGACGACACCATCGCGTGGATCGCCGACGATGGCCGCCGCCGCGGCGACCAGGCCCCGGTGCTGGTCGCCCATTCGACCGCCGAGTTCGCCCGCCCGCATCTCGCGGAGCCCGCGGCGGCCGGCACCCGGCTGGTCGAGGCCCTGCGCCGGCTCTTGGGGATCCCGGAGGCACCCTGCTGGGTGCACGTGCAGCGGTGGACGTTCGCACGGCCGGAGCGACCGCACGACGAGCGGTACTTCCTGTCCGACAGCGGCATCGGCCTGGCCGGTGACGGCTGGGGCGCGCCGAAGATCGAAAACGCCTGGCTGTCCGGCACGGCGCTCGGTCGGGCCCTGGTCGATCGTCTGCGCTGAGCAGAGCAGACGACGAGGTGACGAAGGCAGACAAATGTCGGTCGAACTCGTTTGATTGGAGTCGCCGGCGGCGGGTACATCTGCCGTCATGGAGATCAAACTAAGTCTGGCGTTGCCCCGCGACGAGATCTCCATTCCGGTCGTTCGGCGAATTTGCGCGCAATCACTGAAAGTCCTCGGGGTAACCCAAGAGTGCATCAATGATGTTGAGCTGGCGTTGACCGAGGCGTGCGCGAATGTTCTTCTTCACGCCCAGGACGGCGACGAGTACGAGGTTTCGGTCGGGGTGGACAACGAGGTGGCCGTCATCGAGGTGAGCGACTACGGCGGTGGATTCGACGCCGAGGTCGATCCCGACGCGCCGATCGGCGCCGCCGGTGACAGCACCCCGACGGAGAGCGTCCCCGAACAGGGCCGCGGGATCTTTCTCATGCGGGCCCTCATGGACCAGGTGCAGTTCAACCGGGTGGACGGGCCGTACCGGGGCACCCGGGTGCATCTGGAGAAGACGCTGGTCTGGGAGGACAGCGCACCGGGCGCGCGGCTTGCCCGGCCGCGCTCCGGGCTCGGCCCGTGGGGGGCCGTTCCGGCCGCTGCCGGCACGGACAGCGCATCGGTCCCGCCCCCATGAAGAGCAGCGGACGGTGCCGACCCGGCACCGCCGCCCGGAGCAAGCCGATACGCTGATCCCAGGTGGACGGCGAGAGCACCGGATGGTGCCGGAGGTGCGGGTGAGTGCCGGGATGAGCGCGATGAACGGCCACGCGACGACGGTGACCCCCCGGGTCGGAGTCGTGACGTTTCCGGGCTCCCTGGACGACCGGGACGCCGCCCTCGCGGTGCGCGCCGCGGGCGCCGAGCCCGTGGCCCTCTGGCACGGGGACGACGATCTCGCCGCGGTTGACGCGGTGATCCTCCCCGGCGGCTTCTCCTACGGCGACTACCTGCGGGCCGGCGCGATCGCCCGGTTCTCCCCGATGGTCGCGACGATCGTCGCGGCGGCCGCCGACGGGCTGCCCGTCCTCGGCATCTGCAACGGCTTCCAGGTGCTCTGCGAGGCCGGCCTGCTGCCGGGCGCGCTGACCCGCAACGCCGGGCTGCACTTCGTCTGCCGGGACCAGCGCCTGCGGGTCGAGACCGCGGCCACCGCCTGGACCCGGAACTACCAGCCCGGCGACGAGATCACCATCCCGATCAAGCACGGCGAGGGGCGCTACGTGGCGAGTCCCGACGTCCTCGCCGAACTCGCCGCCGAGGACCGGGTGGTGTTCCGCTACCTGGGCGGCAACCCGAACGGCTCGGCTGCGGACATCGCCGGCGTCTGCGACGCGCGGCGCACCGTCGTCGGCCTCATGCCGCATCCCGAGCATGCGGTGGACGCCTTGACCGGCGTCGGCGTCGACGGGCTGGCGATGTTCACCTCCGTGCTCTCAGGCCTTCTCAGCCGCGTCTGACCCGGCCGGGTCGGTTGCCGGTTCACGGGCAGCGTCCGCGGCCACCGACCGGCGCAGCGCCGCGTGCAGGCCCGCGGGCGTGAGCACCCCGACGACGGCATCCCCGGCGTACACGTCGAGGCTGTCACGGTCCTGCGCCAGCAGCGCGGCCAGCGCTTCCCGCAGGGACGCGCCCTCCCGTACCCGCGCCTGTGGCTGCCCGGGCGAGGGGCCGCCGGGCGCCTCGGCGGCGATGGGCCCCTTTGCGGGACGGGGCGGGTCCAGGTCGTCGCGCCGCAGCGGCGTCACGGCGAGGCGGCGAAGCGCCCGGTCCGAGCCGGCGAAACCGGCCACGAAGTCGGTCGCGGGCCGGCCGAGGATCCGCGCGGGCGGGTCGATCTGCTCCAGCGAGCCGCCCTGGCGGAACACCGCGATCCGATCCCCCAGCCGAATCGCCTCGTCGAGGTCATGGGTGACGAACACGATCGTCTTGCGGATCTCCCGCTGCAGCCGCAGGAACTCGGCCTGCAGCCGGTCCCGGGCGATCGGGTCGATCGCCGAGAACGGCTCGTCCATCAGCAGCACCGGCGGGTCCGCCGCCAGTGCCCGGGCCACGCCGACCCGCTGCTGCTGGCCGCCGGACAGCTCGTGCGGATAGCGGGCGCCCATCAGGGCCGGCTCCAGTCCGACCAGTTCCAGCAACTCGTCGACCCTCGTCCGGACCCGCGCCCGGTCCCAGCCGAGCAGCCGCGGCACCGTGCCGACGTTGGCCCGCACGGTCAGGTGCGGGAACAGCCCGACCTGCTGGATGACGTATCCGATCCGCCGCCGCAGCCGCACCGGGTCGGTGCGGGTCACGTCCTCACCGGCCACCACGATCCGCCCGCTCGTCGGCTCGACCAGCCGATTGATCATCTTCATCGTCGTGGTCTTGCCGCAGCCGGACGGCCCCACCAGGCACAGCAGCTCGCCGGCCGGCACGTCGAAGCTCAGGTCACCGACGGCGACCGTGCCGTCCGGGTAACGCTTGCCGACCCCCATCAGCGAGATCATCGGATCCGCCGAGGTCGCCGGGCTCACGACGGGCTGCGCGGCCATGGGCACACATCCTCTCGACCGGTTACGGTGCTTCGGTGGCTATCGTCGCGTCCGGTAACTGTCTCGAACGGAACGCCTGGATCTGCGGAGACTACGTCCGGACGCGTTCCGACGAGCTGTGGACGGCGTCTCGCGAGCACATCCTGCTGACGGTCAGCGCGGTCGTGATCGGGCTGGTCATCGCGGTGCCGCTGGTGCTGCTGGCCCGCCGTTTCCGGGTCGCCGTGGCCTGGATCGGCGGCCTGACGAGCGTGCTGTACACGATTCCGTCGCTGGCGTTCTTCGCGCTGCTGCTGCCGGTCACCGGCCTGTCGACGACGACGGTACGCATCGGTCTGGTGGTCTACACGCTGGTCATCCTGTTCCGGGGGCTGCTGGCCGGGCTCGACGCGGTCCCGGCCGCGGCGCGCGAGGCCGCCCGCGGCATGGGCTACGGCCCGGCCCGGCTGCTGCTCACCGTCGAGCTCCCGCTCGCCCTGCCGTCGATCATGGCCGCGGTCCGGGTCGCCACCGTGTCGACGGTCGCGATGGTCACCGTCGGGGCGACCATCGGCCACGGCGGCCTCGGCAACCTCATCTACGACGGCCTGAGCAGCTCGTTCAAGGCGGAGGTGCTGACCGCCTCGGTGTTGTGCGTGGCGCTGGCGGTCGTCGCCGACCTGCTCCTCGCCGGGCTGGAGTGGCTGCTGACGCCCTGGCGGCACGGCCGGCGCGGCCGGCGGACCGCCCGGGACGGCGCGCCGCCGGGACCGGTCTCCGTCGTCCCGGCGCAGCCTGGGCGCAGCGCCGCATGAGCACCCTGACCGGCGCCTTCGACTGGCTCACTACCGGCTCGAACTGGCGGGGCAGCGAGGGGATCGGCACCCGGCTCACCGAACATCTGCTGCTTACCGGCGCGTCGGTGGGCATCGCCTGCGCGGTGGCGCTGCCAGTCGCCGTCGGCCTGGGCCATCTCGGCCGGGGCGGCACTCTCGCCATCAACATCTCGAACGTCGGCCGGGCGGTGCCGACGTTCGCGGTGCTGGTCCTGCTGGCCATCGGCCCGCTGGGGATCGGTGACACGACGACGGTGGTCGCGCTGACTTTGTTCGCGATCGCACCGCTGGTCACCAACAGCTACGTCGGGATGCGCGAGGTGGATCCAGGGGCGAAGGAGGCCGCCCGGGGCATGGGCATGTCCGGCGGCCAGCTACTGCGCCGGGTGGAGCTGCCGCTGGCAGCGCCCCTGATCGTGCTGGGCCTGCGGCTGGCCGCCGTGCAGGTGGTGGCGACGGCGACGATCGCGGCGTTGATCGGCGGCGGCGGCCTCGGCCGTTTCGTCGTCGACGGGCTGGCCAACAACCGCCACGACGAGGTCGTCGGCGGAGCGATCCTGGTGGCGGCACTGGCGTTGATCGTGGACGGGATCCTGTTCGCCGTGGCCCGGCTCGTGGCGAGCGGACCGAGGAAGGTCCCCGCCGCCCGCACCCGCTGATCCGGCCGGTGGACACCCGGCGCCAGCACCAGGAGTGACGCATTGTTCACCTTGTCGCTGTTATTTGTGCCTTTACGGTTGCGGCGGCCTACCCGCCTGCAGGAATGTGTCCGGGACGCCCGGAAGTTGTCGGATCCGAGTGCGAGGGTGGGACGGTCGGCGATGGTGGCAACGCGCGCCGGCGCGCACCGACGGTCGGGCAGCACCAGGGCGACCACGAAACCTGCAATGACGAGCGGTGGGGATCATCAACGTGACTGACGAAGCAGCAGCGTCCGGATCTCGTCGGGCCGGCCTCCGAGCGGCCCGGCGGCGCCCGCGGGCCGTGCTGGTGGGCATCGCCGCGCTGGCCGCCCTGGCCCTGAGTGCGGCCGCCTGCGGCTCGGACACCAGCGGCTCCGGGTCGGGCTCCACGAGCGAGGGCTCGCTGACCGTGGCCGACGCCGGCTTCACCGAGAGCAAGGTCCTCGCCGAGATGTACGCGGCCGTGCTGGAGAAGGCCGGGTACAAGGTCGAGCGGACCTCGGTGCAGCAGACCGAGCTCGCCCAGTCGTCGCTGGAGAACGGCACGGTCGACGCGATTCCGCAGTATGTCGCGACCTACGCGGACCTACTCAACGCCAAGGTCCACGGTTCCACCGCGCCGTCGGTCTCCTCCCCCGACCTGCGGAAGTCCCTGGCCGCGCTGCGGCCACTGGCCGCGGGGGTCGGCCTGTCGGTGCTCGACCCGGCCGCCGCGGTCGACCAGAACGCGTTCGCGGTGAGCAGGTCGTTCGCCGCCCAGCACCACCTGAGCACCCTGTCCGACCTCGGCGCGAGCGGCCAGACCGTCAAGCTCGCCGCCGGTCCGGAGTGCGCCAGCCGGCCGTTCTGCCAGCCGGGGCTGGAGAAGACCTACAACATCAAGGTCAGCGAGATCGTCCGTACCGGGGTGGACACCCCGCAGACCAAGGCGGCGGTCAAGAACAACACCGCCCAGCTCGGCCTGGTCCTCACCACCGACGCCACCGTGGCCGACTACGGATAATGCCCCGTGGAGTGGTGTAGATCGGTTCGCGTTCCGCTCTGCGTCTTTCGCTATTATGCGGCCTGAATAT
>NZ_JALKFU020000213.1 GCF_023242965.2 Frankia sp. AgKG'84/4 | reverse complement strand
TGCCGTCGGGCAGACGGGTGCCGTCGGGCAGACGGGTGCCGTCGGGCAGGAAGGTGCCGTCGGGCAGGAAGGTGCCGGCGGGCAGACGGGTGCCGTCGGGCAGGAAGGTGCCGGCGGGCAGGAAGGTGCCGGCGGGCAGACGGGTGCCGTCGGGCAGACGGGTGCCGTCGGGCAGACGGGTGCCGTCGGGCAGGAAGGTGCCGTCGGGCAGGAAGGTGCCGTCGGGCAGGAAGGTGCCGGCGGGCAGACGGGTGCGGTAGGGCAGACGGGTGCCGGCGGGCAGACGGAGTTCGGAGTTCAAGCAGGCGCCGGTGGTGGGGGTGGGGCAGGTGCGGGTGAGGGTGCGGATGCCGGCGAGCAGGTGGCGTTCTGCCGTGTCAGCGGTCGCGGTGACGTCGTGGGCGTGTGCGGTGTCGTGCCGGTAGAGGGCCGCGGTGGCAATGGTGGTGAGGGTCAGCAGGCCGGCGAGGAGGTACAGGGCGATCTGGAGCTGGCGGACCCGGCGTCGGCGTCGCGGGGTGGGGGTCATGCCGGGTTCTCCTGGGGACGACCGGGACGGCCGAGACCGGGGTTCAGGGTCGGGGTGGTGAGCCGGCGGGCCTGGTCGAGGGCGGCGCGGGCGGCATGGGCGCCGTGGCCGGTGAGGGTGTAGAGCCGGCGCCGGGGACGTTCGAGTTCGGAGGGGTCACGCTGTTCCCAGTGCGAGGTGATCCAGCCGGCGTTCTCGAGACGGGCGAGGATCGGGTAGATCGTGCCGGTGGGCAGGCCGGTGGCTCCGGCGACTTCGAGGCCGTAGTACTCCAGCGTCGGGGCGTGGAGCATGACCTGCAGGACCGCGGCGGTCTGGAAGGTGATCCGCGGCCCGGTGCTGCTCTGTCGACGTCCCACCCCTACCACGCTAAGCGACATGTCTACATAGGGCAAGGGGTGATGGAGGCTTCTACCGCGGAAAGCAGCGGATTTTCTGCGGTAGCGTCACCGGCGACCTGGTCGGACAGAGTCGCCGGACGGGGTCGATTCGGGGTGCTTTTCTGCGATAGCGACGGAGGGGCGACTGTGGGCGTGGTGCGGGCGCTGGCACGGCCTTCCGAGGCGCCGACTGTCGCTGAGGCCGTCGGCGCATTTCTCTCGACGTTGGATCACCCGGAGACGGCGGGAACCCGGCGGGTCTACGCCTCGACGTTGCGCCAGCTGCGCGAGCACCTCGGGCCCGGGTCGCTGGTCGCGGTGCTCGACGACCCGGGGACGGCGAGCACGGTGGCGGGCTGGTTCGCCGAGCGGTGGGGGCCAGCGGCGCCGGCGACGTTCAACCGCAACCTCGACGCGCTGCGCTCGGCGGCCGGCTACTGGCGGGACCAGGGCTGGATCGCCGGTGACCCGACCCGGGCCGTCCGCCGCCGCGGCCGCGCACCTGACCGCAGTAGGGCGCTGGCGCGTGCGGTCGTCGAGGAGCTGCTTGGTCGGGAGGACATCGGGCTGCGGGAGCGGGTGCTGTGGCGGATGTTGTACGAGACCGCGGCCCGCGCCAGCGAGGTTTTGGCCCTCGATGTCGACGAGCTCGACCTGCGTAACCGGTGTGCCAAGGTCCGCCGCAAGGGCAACGCCGTCGACGTCATCGTCTGGCGCACCGGCACCGCACGCCTGCTGCCACGGCTGCTGAAGGGACGGACGGCTGGGCCGGTGTTTCTCACCGACCGGCGGGCCCGCCTGGCGCTCCCACCAGGGGACCTCGACCCGGGTAATGGCCGCGCCCGGCTGTCCTACCGACGGGCCGCAGAGTTGTTCACCGCGGCGACAGCCGGTGCGACGTTGCACCAGCTCCGCCACTCGGCGCTCACGCACGCCGCCGAGGACGGCGCGAACACCTCGACATTGCTGTCCTACTCCGGCCACACCTCGGTCGCCTCGCTCGCGCGCTACGCGCGGGTCTCACCTGAGGCGCTGGCCCGCTGGCAGGCGGGCCGCGATCCGGCGGCCCGCCGCCGCTGAACGATCATTCACCCAAGGAGCTACTCGCGCTTCTGCGCGCTTCTGGCTCTCAGCCGAGCGGCGTTCAATACGGTCGGCACCATGATCCGAATCCCAAGCGCACACCGTAGCCTGCGCCATCCAGGCCTCATGTCCACGAGGTCGGCGGACCATTCCTCGATGTAGCGCGCACGATCGGCGGGATCGTGAAGGGCACGCACGGCCGACAGGACAAGACGCATCGCGATGCCGCTCTTCTGGAGCTCCTCGGCAATACGGCGTGCCCAAAGATCAGCCAGGCCGGCTTCGATGTCGATAGCGGGTGCTTCGGCGAGGTAGGTGTCAGCACCCTCCAGCGCTCGGCGGACCAACCGGAGACGCACCTCGGCCGCCTGGCCGTCGTGTGGACGCTTACCGTCGTTCATAGGGTGCCTCCCTCCTGCGGCAGTCTTCGCGGTTCCGCCAGACGGATGAAGGTCTCGGCGGGAGGGAGGAGTCGCTCGCCGTGGCGGCCGAACTCCTGATGCAGCTTGGCCAGCGCGCGGGTGAAGTGCTTGTTGGCAGTGCTGGCGGCGATTCCGAGGGCGGTCGCGGTCTCAGCCTCGGTGAGCTCGTCCAGCAGGCGCAGTGCGATGACGACGCGCTGCTGTCCGGGAAGCCGATCCATCGCGGCCCGAACCCTGCGGTAGTCCTCGCGCAGATCCGCGTAGGCCTCGGGATCGTCCACGCGGGCGCGGCCGGACGCGGCCAGTTTGCCGAGCATGAGCCGCCGGGCGTTCTGCTTGCTCGCTTCCCGGGCGAGACGTCGCGACAGGACCGTTGTCAGCCAAGCCTCGGGATTGTCCAAGGTCGTCCAGGTTCGCATCGCCTGGAGAAAGACGTCCTGGGCGATCTCTTCCGCAGCCAGCGTGTCACCAAGGATGATCTCTCCTCGTCGCATCGCCCATCCGACGCGGGCTCGGTAGAACGCAGCGAAAGCGACCTCGTCGTCGCTGGTCATAGAGGAGCCACCCTCCCGCGCCGCGTGGCGCGGTGCCGGCCGCCAGCACCAGGCCGTCCAGGACCGGCCCGGTCTTCCGGCGGGACCTCGCCGCGAGCGGTCGGCGCTTCTTCCGCGCGGGGCGCGAGGTCCGCTCCGGAGGCCATCGTCACCTCCCATTCACTGCCGTCGCGCCGCCGTTCCCGCAGGCGGGAACCTGCGGGGAGCGAGGCAAGGATCGCAACGATGACCTTCCCCCGTCTCCACTCGTACAGGAGGCCGCCACCGATCGTAAGAGCGGTCACCGCGATCACGATCACGCTTCGCCGCCTCTCACGTCTGCGTTTTTGGCCGTCAGTACTTATGAAGCCGTGGCAGGCCTGAATGCCGACATGAACGCCTGAGAACTTTCGCCTCGCCGGGTGGAGTGGGACCCAGCGCACCGGTCGATGTCCGGATTGGGAAGATCCGTCCATCGCGACCGAGGAGGCAGGGGCTCAGCGTGCCGGTCAATTTCCTCACCGACGAACAGCGCCGCCGCTACGGTCGGTTCAACCAGCCGCCGGACGAGGTGCAGCTGGGTGGCTTCTTCCACTTGGACGCGGACGCGCGGCGGCGGGCGATGGCCGCGCATGGCCGGCGCAACCAGCTGGGTTTCGCCGTCCAGCTCGGCTCCGTGCGCTTCCTTGGCGCGTTCCTGGCCGACCCGACGGACGTCCCGGCCGTGGTCGTCGACCATGTCGCCGCCCAGCTCGGCCTGGACGCGGATGATCTGAAGGGCTACGGGGAGCGGGAGGCCCGCTGGACGCATCAGGCCCAGATCCGCGGCGCTTACGGCTACGAGACGTTTGGTGCGTCGCAGTGGTGGGCGTTGGCGCGGTGGCTGTATCTGCGGGCCTGGCACACCAACGAGCGGCCCAGCGTGTTGTTCGACCTGGCGACCAACCGGCTGGTCGAGGCGAAGGTGCTGCTTCCCGGGGTGACGGTGATCGAGCGGCTCGTCGCCGGCGTCCGCGAGCGGACCGCCGCCCGTCAGCACCGGCTACTGGCCGCGGCGCCCAGCCCCGCGCAGCGAGCGGTGCTCGAGCAGCTGGTCGTGGTCGAGGCGGGGCGGCGGGTGTCGCGGCTGGATCGGCTGCGTCGTAGCCCGACCGATGTCAGTGGCGCCGGCGTCGTGAAGGCGCTCGACCGCTATGTCGAGATCGACGGGCTGGGCGCGGCCGGCTGGGACCTGAGCGGCGTGCCGGCGGGGCGAATCGCCGCGCTGGCACGATTCGCGAATGCCGCCCGCGCTCAGGCGGTCGCCGAGCTCGCTGACACGCGCCGGCTCGCGACGTTGGTCGCGTTCGCCGCCACGATGCGTCCGGCCGCGGCCGATGAGGCGATCGAGGTGTTCGACCTCGTCGTCGGGGACCTGGTCCGTACCTCCGGGTTCCGCGCCGGGCAGGCGCGGCTGCGCACGTTGAAGGATCTGGACGGGGCGGCGCTGGTGCTGCGCCGCGCCTGGCTGGCGCTCGGTCGGCTCGCCGCCGACCCGGATACCGATGTCCGCCAGGTGCTTGCCGAGCTGGACGTCGCCGCGGTCGACGCGGCGGCCGCCACTGTCGGCCAGCTCGCCCGCGAACCCGACGACACCTTCCAGCCCGAACTACTCGACCGGTACGCGACCGTCCGCCGGTTCCTGCCGCGCCTGCTGGCCGTGGTCGACTTCGACGCGCACGGTGGCCAGGGCCAGCGGATGCTCGACGCGCTCGAGTTCCTCGCCGCCCTGCCCCGCCGCCGCAGCCGTATCGCCCTCGCGCCGGAGGACGTGCCCGCCGATCTGCTGTCCGCTGCCTGGCACCGCCGGGTCTTCCCCGCCGACGGCGTGCAGGCGGGCGGGGTCGATACCCGCGCCTACACCGTCGCGACCGTCGAACGGCTCCGTGAGGCGCTGCGCCGCCACGAGGTGTTCGTCCCCGGCCTGCGTAAATGGGGCGACCCGACCGCCGGCCTACTGACGGGCGAGGCCTGGGAGAAGGGCCGGCCCCAGATCTGCGCCGACCTCGGCCTGAACCCCGAACCCGGCGTGGACGTGGATCGGTGGGCCGGGCGGCTCGACGCGGCCTACCGCCAGCTCGCCGACGGCCTCGCGGACAACCCGTCGGTCCGCATCGAGCAGCGCGACGGCCGAGACCGGCTCGTACTCACCGGACTGGACAAGCTCGATGAGCCCGCCTCCCTGGCGGCGCTGCGCGCCGACGTCGACGCTCGCATTCCCGTGGTCGACCTGACCGAGGCGCTGTTGGAGGTGCATCGGTGGACCGGCTGCCTGGATCACTTCACCCACGTCGGCGGCGCCTCCTCGCGCCGCGAGGACATGACGATCTCGGTGGCGGCGGTGCTCGCCGCGCAGGCGATGAACATCGGCCTGGCCGCCGTCGCCTCCGACACCGTCCCCGCCCTCGCCTTGGATCGGCTGTTCTGGGTCGAGCAGAACTACCTGCGCGCCGCGACCCTCACCGCCGCGAACGCCGCCCTCGTCGACTACCACACAGCCCTGCCGCTGGTCGCCGCCTGGGGAGGAGGCGAGCTCGCCTCGGCCGACGGGCTGCGGTTCGTCGTCCCGGTCCGCACGATCAACGCCGGGCCGAACCCGAAGTACTTCGGCCGCGGTGCCAAGGGCGTGACCTACTACAACTTCACCTCCGACCAGTTCACCGGCTTCCACGGCATCGTCATCCCCGGCACCCCGCGCGACTGGTACTACCTGCTCGAAGGCCTTCTCGACCAGGAGACCTCGCTGCGCCCGGTCGAGATCGCCACCGACACCGCCGGCGCCTCCGAAATGGGCTTCGGGATCTTTCGCCTGCTCGGCTGGCAGTTCTCCCCCCGCCTCGCCGACACCGGCTCCGCGACCCTCTACCGCGCCGACCCGGCCGCCCACTACGGCCCGTTGAACAACCTGATCCGCACCCGGGTCAACACCGCGATCATCACCGACAGCTGGGACGACCTGCTGCGCGTCGCCGGTTCCCTGCTCACCGGCGCGGTCCGCCCCGCCGAACTGTTCCGCTACCTGACCGGCGGCGGCACCCCCACCCCGGTCGGGCGGGCGCTCATCGAGCTCGGCCGCCTCGACCGCTCGACCTACCTCGCCGGCTACCACGACGACGAACTTCTGCGCCGCCGAGTGAACACCCAGCTCAACCGGCAGGAATCCCGCCACCAACTCTGCCGCAAGATCTGCCACGGCCAGAAAGGCGAACTCCGCCAGCGCTACCGCGAAGGCCAAGAAGACCAGCTCGGCGCCCTCGGGTTCCTGACCAATGCCTGCATCCTGTGGAACACGGTCTACACGACCCGCGCCCTCGACCAGATCCGCGCCGAAGGCCACCCCGTCGCCACCGCCGACATCGCCCGGCTCTCACCCCTCGGATTCGACCACCTGCGCATGCTCGGCCGATACAACTTCTCCCTGCCCGACGACATCCGCGCCGGCCAACTCCGCCCCCTGCGCACCCCGCCATCCGGCCCCTGACGGGTCCGGCTCGGCTACTCGCCGGAGGCCGGTGGGATGGCTGCGAGTGTGCGGCGGACGTGCTCGTGCGACAGCCCGACGAACGCGCCGATCCGCCGCAGCCCCCAGCCCTCGTCCTGCGCGGCGGCCATCGCCGCGGCCAACGCGGGCGAGGTCACCTCGTCCACCGCCGCCCGCAGCTCCGTCAATACCCGCAGCCGCAACGCCGGCGCCAGCTCGACCAGCTCAGCGCACAGCCGCTCGACGTCCGTCCGCAGGAACGCGACCTTCTCCGAACTCACCCGGCCAGCCTGACCAGACACCAGCAGGGCTGTCAACGGATGTGACACCAACCCCGGCTTCCGGTTCTGTTCCTACTCAACCCCCGGGTTCAACGCCGACGGCCAGCTGGGCGACGCCACCACCGTCAGCAGTTCCACCCCGGTGCGCGTCGCGGGCCTCGACGACGTCAGCGCCCTCGCCGCCGGGACCTCCACCGCCTACGCGCTGCGCCGCGACGCCACCGTGCGCGCCTGGGGGTACAACAGCGGCGGCGAGCTGGGCGACGCCACCACCACCAGCAGCTCCACCCCGGTACAGGTCCGTGACCTGACAGACGTCACCGCGCTCGCCGCCGGCGACTTCTGCGGCTACGCGCTGCGCCGCGACGGCACCGTGCACGCCTGGGGTGCCAACAGCGGCGGAGCGCTCGGCGATGGCACCACCACCGACCGGACCAGCCCCGTGCAGGTCGCCGGCCTGCACGACATCAGCGCCCTCGCCGGCGGCGGCGCGGCCGGCTATGCGCTGCGCCGCGACGGCACCGCCTGGGCCTGGGGCGGCAACCACCACGGCCAACTGGGCGACGCGAGCACCCTCGACCGCTCCACTCCCGTCCGCATCCTCACCCCCACACCGCTCGCCGCCCTCGCCGCCGGCAGCGACGCCGCCTACGCCCTCGGCGGCCCCGATCACCGACCCCACCAGCCGCCGTCGGCCGACCTGCGGGTCATTCCCACCCTCGCGGCCGCCCCGAGCGTGGCCATCGCGCAGGCAGGCGGATCGGCACCAGGATCATCCCCGCTGGCCTCCTACACCATCGACTTCGGCGACGGCACCCACCCCAGCCCAGGCACGAACCCGACAGTGACCCACCTGTATTCCCGGCCCGGCCGCTACCCGGTGACCCTCACCCTCACCGACCGCACCGGCGCCACCGCCACCCGCACCGCGACGGTCGCACTCGCCGGACCACCCGCGCGCGGGCCCGCGATCTCCTGGCGGCGAAGCCCACCCCCCCTGGGCTGCTCACACTGCTTCGCCGTCACCGTCACCAGCACGGGCACCGCCCCCCTGATCATCAGCGCGGTCATCCCGGCACCAGGCAGCGGGGCCGTCCCCCGCAGCACCTGCCCCGCCTCGCTGCCCGTCGGCGCCTCCTGCGTGATCTCCTGGTCCGACGTGCCGGGAAGCACCGACGGGGACCTGACGAACATGAACGTCGCCCTTCACCACAACGCCCCCGGCCGGCTCACCCTCGTCTGACCTGCCCGCCCTAGAGGCAGCGCCTGGCCTCGAGGGCGGCCGCCCGAACCCGCCCTCACGACTGTCAGCGGACCCTCGCACCGAACGGACCGGTGTCTGCTGCGCCCGCACCGGAGGTGGGCGCGGCGGGGGAGCGCAGGGCGCGGAGTTCGGCGGCGAGGTCGTCGGCCTGGCGTTCGGCGCGTTCGGCGCGCAGGCGCGCCTCGGCGCGGGCGTCGGCGAGGAC
>NZ_JALKFU020000212.1 GCF_023242965.2 Frankia sp. AgKG'84/4 | reverse complement strand
GCGGTGCTCTCCGCCGCCCTCGGTGCCGCGGGCATCACCCCCACCTCGGTGCCGGCTCCCGGCGCGGCGGCGCCGGTGCGGCGGACGTGGTGGCAGCGGCTGAGGGCATGGCGCGATCGGACCTCGCCACCCGCTGGCACCCGCCCGCGCCCGCGGCACGGACCGGGCGGACTCCTGCGCCTGTGCCTGCTCGCCGCGGTCGTCGCAGGCGCCGCGACGGCGCTCGCCCTGCGTGGGTCGGAGCTGGTGACGGGAGTCCAGGACCATTTCACCCGGCCCGCCGCGGTGGCGCTGTCCACCGCGCAGATCACCTCCATCGCCGCCGATCCGGGACACCCGTCCAGCTTTCTGATCGACAAGTTCTCCAATACCTGGTGGGCCACGTCGACGCCGAACCAGCGGACCGGCGACCTCGGCGTTCAGTTCGACCGGCCGGTGGACCTCCTGGACCTGGTCATCACGCCCGGCGCTGGCGTGGGGTCGGACGAGTTCGCCTCGACGGGCCGCCCCGAGCGGATCGACCTGACCCTCCGTGACACCAGCGGTGACACCCACCACACGACGATCAGGTGCGCCGACGCCGCGGGCCCGCAGACCTTCACGGTGCGCGGCCGGCACGTCAGCTTCCTCATGCTCACCGTTGTTTCCGCCTACCATCCACAGCCCTCGGACGGGCAGGTGGCCATCGCCGAACTGGAACTCTTCGCCCGACGTCACCCATCGGGTTGAGCGCGACACGCACCCCGGCCGCGGGTCCGCCCCGGGCGCCCGGGGCCGCCCGTTGAAGACCATCCCAGCCTGCCTTCGCCCGGGTGGGGTGTAGGAAGCAGTCACGAGAAAGGTGCTGCCATGCACGCGAAGGAACAACCAGCCCAAGGCGTGGCCGGTCGACGACGCGCGCCGAACCCGCCGGGACAGGCAGCCGTGGTGGTGCGGCCGGCGCTCGGGACCACGTCCGCGCCGGCGCCCGTCCGACCCCGGCCGCCACCGGAATCTCCGTGCAGCTCATGGTTCGCGGTCGTCGGGCGCAGCGATCCCGCGATCAACGCCCCTTCCCACGCCTACCTGTGGACCAACGGCAAGATGACCGATCTGGGCACTCTCGGTGGAACCTTCTCCCAGGCGAGTGCGGTCAACGACCACGGCCTGGTCATCGGCACCTCGTTGACCGCGGCCGGAACCACCGACGGGTTCGCCTGGGCGGGGGGCCATATCAGCGCCCTCGCCGTCGATGGCGCGACCGCCCGGCCGATCGGCGTCAACGAACGCGACCAGGTCATCCTGACGACCGGCGCCGCGGCGCAGCCCGGCCAGCCCGCCACGACCCTGGGCTGGCTGTGGCGTGCCGGGCAGCGCACCGCGCTGGGCACCCTCGGCGGCCAGAGTGCGACACCGACCGACATCGACAACGTCGGCGCGGTCTTTGGAGCGTCCGACCTCGCCTCCGGCGACACCCACGCCGCGCTGTGGCTCCCGCGGCTGTAGGGGTGCGCGCGGACCGTCAGGTCGAAACGCACCCCGGATGTCCGGCGGCGGTGGAGGAGTTCCCGCCGCCGGGAGGACCCGGGCGGCCCCCGGCCCCCACCTTCGGCCCGCCGGTCGACGAGCGGGTACGGGCCGCCTGCCGGCGCGCCGGTACCCGCTTCCACGCCGCCGGCGAGCATCCCGGGTTCATGTTCGAGCGGCTCGCCACCACTCGCACCGCCCTGTCCCAGCGCGTCGACCGCATCATCGGGCGGGAAATCGTCGACTGCCGCGGTGTTGCGGGCCGGGAGATGCTCGTCGACCTGATGGGCATGGGCCGGCAACCTGAACAGATCAACACCAAATCCACTATGTTCCAGGCCGTGTCGATCCAGTACGAGCAGGCCCTCGCAGCGACCGCCGACGTGCTCGGCCTGCGCTTCGACGAGATCCGCCCTTCGATCGACACCGTCACCACGCCCCACGAGGTCGAACTGCCCGCCGCCACCCTCCCGGCGGGCAGCGTCGTCGGGCAGCTCCTCGTGCGGGTCACCGTCGAGGGCGCCCCGCCGGGCATGGTCACCGCCGCCATCTTCGGCGCCTACCAGTGGCCGCCAGACTGATCGCCTCCCCCGGGAGGCGCATGACCACACGAACCACACGAACCACACGAACCGCATGAACCGCACCGATGGCGCGGCCCCGCTCACCGCCGGGACGCGTCCGCGATGACCCGAAGGAGAGGCCGATGCCGCTTACCGAGAACTCGTGGCATGAGGAACGACTGCTGATCGACGGCAAGCTCGTCCACGCCGAGGGCGGCGCCACCTACGACAACATCAACCCGGCCGACGAGTCCGTCATCGGTGTCGCCGCGGACGCGTCGAAGGCGGACATCCAGCGGGCGATCACCGCCGCGCGCCGGGCGTTCGACGAGACCGAGTGGGCCCATGACGTGGACCTGCGGGTCCGCTGCCTGCGCCAGCTGCACAAGGCGCTGGTCGAGCACCGGGACGCCCTCGGTGACATCACCGTCGCCGAGGTGGGCGCCCCCCGGATGCTGCTGGACGGTCCGCAGCTCGGCGCCCCGATCGAATTCGTGTCCTACTACGCGGACCTCGCCGAGAAGTACGCGTGGAGCGAGCAGCTCGGTGTCGCCCCCACGATGGCGGGGCCCGCCAGCCGGTGGGTCGAGCGCGAGCCCGTCGGCGTCGTCGCCGCGATCACCCCCTGGAACTACCCGAACCAGATCAACATCGCCAAGGTCGCCCCGGCGCTCGCGGCGGGCTGCACCGTCGTGCTCAAGCCCGCCCCCGACACCCCGTGGACGGCGCTGGCCCTCGGCCGCCTCGTCGCCGAGCACACCGACATCCCGGCCGGTGTCTTCAACGTCGTGACGTCCTCGGACAAGAGCATCGGCGAGGTCCTCACCAACAGCCCGGACGTCGACATGGTGAGCTTCACCGGCTCTACCACGGTCGGTCGGCGAATCATGGTGGCCGGCGCCGAAACCATCAAGCGGGTGTTCCTCGAGCTCGGCGGCAAGTCCGCCCACATCGTCCTCGACGACGTCGAGGACATCGGCGCCGCGTCCATCCCCGCCGTGTTCGGGGTCTGCACCCACGGCGGCCAGGGCTGCGCCACGAGCACCCGGCTGCTCCTCCCGCGGTCGCGCTACGAGGAGGGCGTCGAAGCGGCGGCCGCGATGCTGGCCACCGCGACGTACGGCGATCCCGAGGACCCGGCCAACATGACCGGCCCGATCGTGAGCAGACTCCAGCTCGAACGGATCGACTCGCTCGTGCGCAAGGGCATCGAGGAAGGCGCCCGCGTCGTCGTCGGCGGCGCCATCGCGACCCAGTTCCCGAAGGGCTACTACTACCAGCCCACGCTGCTCGCCGACGTCGACAACTCGATGACCGTCGCTCAGGAAGAGATCTTCGGGCCGGTTCTCGTCGCCATCCCCTACGAGGACGACAACGACGCCATCCGCATCGCCAACGAGTCGATCTACGGCCTGTCCGGCGGCGTCGCGGGCACCGACCGCGACCGGGCGCTGCGGGTCGCCCGGCGCATCCGCACCGGCACGATCTCGGTCAACGGCGGCCTGTGGTACGGCGCCGATGTTCCCTTCGGCGGCTACAAGCAGTCCGGCATCGGCCGGGAGATGGGAGTCGCCGGCTTCGAGGAGTACCTCGAGCAGAAGGCGCTGGCCGAACCCGCGCCGCCCGCCGCTGGCTGAGCGCGCCGCGCCGGTCGCCGCGGCACGTCATGGTCGGCGTCCCCCCTGGGGGGACGCCGACCATGACGTGAATCTCGGCCGGCGCGCGCCGGTTCGCGCCCGCACCCCGACTTATTTATGTAAGATTCTCTTACGTTAACGAGCGGGAGTGGCCGCGTCACCGGGAGCAGCCATGGTTGCCGCAGTGGTCAGGAGCACGGGAGCCGCCGCCTCAGGCAGGGAGCCATGATCGAGATCGAGTCAACGCCGCGGCGAAGGCCGCGCGGACGACCCCGCGATCCGAACATCGAACGCGTGGTGCTCGACACGACCCGTCAGCTCCTTGGCGAGTCCGGCTTCGCGGGCACCACGGTGCAGGAGATCGCCCGGCGCTCCGGCATGAACGTGCCCGCGATCTACCGCCGCTGGCCCACCCGCCTGGCCCTCATCGAGGAAGCCGCGTTCTCGGCCCTCACCCACACCGCCCTCGAACCCACCGGTGACCTACGCGTCGACCTGCACCGGCTCCTGGGCCTGTTCGAGGGCGGCCTCGGCACGCCCGCGGCCCGCGCGGCCATCCCCGGCCTCATGGCCGCCTACCAGCGCGAGGCTCCGCCCCAGGCGCAGTGGCTGCAGTTCTCCCTGCGGCCGCACTTCTACGCCATCGTGGCGGCCGCCGGCGTCGACCCCGGCTTCGACGTCGACGAGATCTTCGACGTGATGCACGGCATCATCCTCGGGCGGATCTTCGTACCCCTCGCCGCCGCCGACCACCATCCCCTGGACAACGTCGTCGAGATGCTCATCCGCATCCTCGCGCCGGGGACGGCCCGGTAGCGGCGACCCGGGTCACCCCACCGGGCGACCGGCCGAACTGTCAGGGCTCGCCCCAGAACCCACTGGGTCGCGACCGCGGGCGGCTCAGGCGCCGTCGGTCGACGGCTGGTGCGGCTCACTCCTCGCCTCGTCGACGACGACCGAACGGGCGAGGACGCGCAGCCAGGAGGTCACCCGTTCGTCGGCGTCCGTGCTCGGGTCGACGCCGGCCGCGGTCAGGCCGATCGACCGGAACAGACGCCAGCCGAGCGCGGCCACCTCGAGGAAGGCGGCCAGCACCCGGGCGTCCTCGGCCGGGATCTCCCGGCCGTGCTGGACCGCCTCCCGTTCGATGATCGACACCACCTGGCCAAGCGCCGGCGATGGCCCGAAGGTGTCGGCCGACAGGCCGCCTTCGAGTGCCGCCCAGCC
The DNA here is from genome assembly GCF_023242965.2 of Frankia sp. AgKG'84/4. Taxonomy (GTDB): domain Bacteria; phylum Actinomycetota; class Actinomycetes; order Frankiales; family Frankiaceae; genus Frankia. The sequence goes on along the minus strand of NZ_JALKFU020000212.1, from coordinate 3,298 downwards.
CATCATGCGGCCGATGCTGGTGTCCGTGATGGTCATGAAGATGTCGATCACGTCGGCGAGCTGGCTTCTTCCCCGCCGGTCACACCCTGATCTACGAGGAGGACAGCGAGGTGCTGGAGCTGAACCCGGCCGCCGCCCTGCACTCACTCATGAATCACATCGAGTCCACAATGGCCGCCGGCTGGGGTAATTCCGCCTGACCCAGGTCAGCCAGGGAACCTCGCGCCTGCGAGCCGAGGACGGGTGCGAGGTTCCCTCGCCGCCGCCGGCGGGGGTGTGTTCGGATCAGGGCCGACGGGAGGGAACGCGGCGGCCGAGGGTCTCGCGGATGGTACGGGTGAGCGTGGCGGCGGTGAAGGGTTTGTCGAGGAAGGCCACCGCAGCTTCCTCGATCCGTTCGTCGAGAATGCCATGGGTATGTGCTGAAGTGAAGACGACGGGCAGGCGTGGAATGATCCCGGTGAGCCGGTCGGCCACCTGACGTCCGTTCATGCCGGGCATGATGACGTCGGTGACGAGCAGATCGATGGTGGGATGGCGGCGTGTCAGGTCGATCGCCTCCTGACCGTTCGCGGCGACGAGCGTGCGGTAACCGGCGGCGGTGAGGATGCGTTCCGTCAGTTCGCGAACCGCCGGATCATCCTCGACCAGCAGAATGGTCTCGTCGCCGCCGGCGGGGCGTTCGGCGCTCGGATCGGCCTGCCGCTGGTCGGCGACCGCGGCGACCGCGGCGAGGTAGACGCGGAACGTGCTGCCGGCGCCCGGCGCCGAGTCGACGGTGATGTGCCCGCCGGCCTGGCGGATGATGCCGTAGGCGGTCGACAGGCCCAGGCCGGTGCCCTTGTTGTCCTTGGTGGTGAAGAACGGTTCGAAGGCCCGCGCCTGGACCTGCGGTGGCATGCCATGACCGGTGTCGGTGACGCTCAGCACCACGTGGCCACCCGGTGAGAGGCCGAGCCGAGCGGCGTCGGCGGAATCAATGATGACGTGATCGGTGGCGATGGTCAGCCAGCCACCGTCGGGCATCGCGTCCCGGCCGTTCACGGCCAGGTTGACGATCACCTGCTCGAGCTGCCCGTGATCGGCCCACACTGTGGCCGGCGTGGCGTCGGCGTGGACCATCAGGTGCACGTCCTCGCGGATCAGGCGACGCAGCATCTCCTCGATGCCGCCGACGAGCTCGTTGAGATCGACCGCCCGCGGTTTCGCCGTCTGGTGGCGAGAGAAGGCGAGTAGCTGGCGGGTCAGCCCGGCGGCCCGGTCCGCGGCGCTGCGGATCGCGCTGAGATCGGCCCGCGCCGGCCCGTCGGCCTGGGTCAGCAGCATCTCGGCGTAGCCGTCGATCACGGTCAGCAGGTTGTTGAAATCGTGGGCGACACCGCCGGCGAGCTGACCGACCGCGTCGAGCCGCTGTGCCTGCCGCAGCTGGGCTTCGGCGATCTTCTGGTCGGTGACGTCGGCGACCATGGCCAGGACCCCCTCGGCCTCGCCGATCGCGCCGGCCCGCGCCGTCAGGGCGACCTGGGCCGACACCGGACGTCCGCCGGCGTGGCACAGCCCGACCTCGACGCGGTGCGTCCCGTCGCGGCGGACGCGGGCCAACCCATCGATAATCTTCGAACGGTCCTCGGCGACGACCAGGTCCACGAGATCGACCGTGAGCAGCTCCGGGCCGCCGCGCCCGACGAGGTCAGCCAGTTGCGCGTTGGCGTACCCGATCCGACCTTCCTGGTCGAGCAGGGCCACGCCCTCGCTGGTGGTGTCGACGATGCCGCGGTAGCGCTCCTCGCTCTCCCGCAACGTCTGCTCCGCCGCCTGGCGGAGCTTGAGGTCCTCGAACACCGCGGCCCCGCGCACCAGCGCGGGGAAGCGGCTTCGCAGCGTCCAGTACCAGACGGCGGCCGTCGCCGTGAGGATGTCCCAGGCCGTCGTACGGGGATCGTTGAACGCCAGGCGCATCGGGTTGCCCTCGGCGCGGTCGGGATCCGGGCCGCCGCCGGCCTCCCCGCCACCCATGTCCATGCCGGGCATGGCGCCATCACCGGACATGTGATGACCCGTGAGGGTGTGCATCGCGTGGTCCGGCAGTAACAGGTGCACGGTGTGCCAGCCGTGGTGGACGCCGCAGGTGAAGAAGATCGCCGTGGTGGCGAGCCCCAGCCGGTTCTTGCGCCACTGCCCCGACCGCCACAGCGCCCGCCCGATGGCAATGGAGATCGCCATGTAGGCGGCCATGATCACGGCGTTCGCCACGGCGCTGACCTGCCACCACGTCATGTCCCCTCCCCCACAAGGTCTTTCGTCGACGCTGGTCGATCACACCGCCTCGGTACTCCCGGCGTTGAGCCCGTTGCAAGGCCGTGCTCCGCGAGCCAGGGTTGATCATCATGGCACGCCCCGCGAGGCCCGACGATGGGAACCAGCGACGTGACAGCGACTGGACATCGACCAGGCAACACCCCACGACCGCGTCCCGCGCCTGCCACCGCAGGCGGCGCCCCCGCGGCTACCGCATCTCGCGCGGCGACGTGCGGTCCTGATTCCAGTCCAGTGACCAGCCGTAGCGCTCGGCGGCGTCAGCCTGGGTACCCGCCAGGAAGTCGTTCTCCCGTCGGATGATCAAATCGTCACCCACCACGTGGAACGACGAGACGACGCAGATCCGGGCGTCCGGGGGTGCGTCGCCGAGGCGCAGGGTGAGGTGTTCGCCGGTCTGCGCGGCGACGGTGAGGACCGATCGGAGCAGCGACCATTCCGGGGCGGCGCGCCGGCCGTAAGCGAACACGAAGAAGCGCTTGAACGTCGCGAGGGCCCCCAGGTGGACGAACATCGTCTCGCCCTCCCGCTCGTCCCGAGCGCCGAGCCGCAACACCTGGCGGGGGGCTCCCTGGCCAGGGGCGCTGAGGGCGCCGGGGACGTTGCCGAGGACCTGGATGACACCGGCCGCCCCGTCGCTGGCCTGCCAGAGGCAGCCGAGATGGAGGTCGGTCGGGCGGGGCAGGCCCGTGCGGGTCGTCAGCGGTGACCATCGAAGGGTCACGGTCAGGGCACCGGAGCCGCGCTTCTCGGCGGTCCAGACGGTGGCCGGATGATCGTCGTCGAGCGTGCCGACGTGCTCCGCGCGCTGGCGGTGGCGGGAGGACCGTTCGCCGACCTCGACGGGGCTCGATGACCGGTGGCGAGGCGCGTGGGCGGCCGTCGCGGGAGCAGCGGCGGCCGGGGTCGTCACCGACGGTCCACCGAGGTCAAGCGGCGAACGCCCGGCGACGGGGAGAGGTGTGGGCGGCGGGAGCGGGGG
>NZ_JALKFU020000211.1 GCF_023242965.2 Frankia sp. AgKG'84/4 | reverse complement strand
CTGCGGGCCGGCGCCCGCAGCCGGCTGGCCGAGCGGGCCGGCCTGCCGCTACGGACAGGCCCGACCGGGACCCCCGAACCGAACCCGGTGGCCCTCGTGGCCTCCGTCGCCGAGCAGACCGGGCGGTCACCCTCGGAAATCGGATCGCTCCTGTACGGTTCGGGCATGCCGCCGCTGACCTCCGCGCGCGCGGGTCCGGCCCGCCGGGCGCTGGACCGTTCCCGGTCCCGTGACCTGCCGCCCGACCCCGCTCGACTGCCCGCGGCGGGAGCACCGGTGGCGGCCGAGGCCGCCGCCACCCGGTCACGCGGTGCCCGCGGCGAACCTGGCGGGCAGGACGCCGCTCTCCTCAGGCTCGCCCAGAATCTTGACGACCTCGACCGACAGGCAGGTGGACGGTGACTTCCCCGAACATCAAAGCGGAGTCGGCTACCGACGCGACACCCGCGGCCCGCGCCGGCCAGGGCGAGCATGTCGAGGCGGCCCGTGACGCCGCGGACGTCCCGCTCACCCTCGATGATCCGGCCGAGGCGACCCTGCACCGACCGGACACCGTGCCGGACCAGCTCCCACCGCCTGGCCACCGCGCACCCTCCGGCCCCCCGGAGCCGCCGCGGCCAAAGGCCGCGCCAGGGCAGAGCGGGCAGGCGCGCCCTCCGGCGGGTCGCGGCGGCGTGTCGCCGTCCGACGCGGATGCCGCCCGCGCGGCGCTGGTAGCGCTGCGCGGCGAGGTGGCCAAGGCCGTGGTGGGCCAGGACGCGGCGGTCAGCGGTCTGGTCGTGGCGCTGCTATGCCGGGGGCACGCGCTACTCGAGGGCGTGCCGGGCGTCGCGAAGACCCTCCTCGTGCGCACCCTGGCCGCCGCACTGTCGTTGGACACCAAACGGCTGCAGTTCACCCCCGACCTGATGCCAGGGGATGTCACCGGCTCACTCGTCTACGACAACCGCAGTTCCGCGTTCACCTTCCGGGAGGGGCCGGTCTTCACCAACCTGCTGCTCGCCGACGAGATCAACCGTACCCCGCCGAAGACCCAGGCCGCGCTGCTGGAGGTGATGGAGGAACGACAGGTCACCGTGGACGGGATACCCCGGCCGCTGCCCGCTCCGTTCGCCGTTCTGGCCACCCAGAACCCGATCGAGCACGAGGGCACCTACCCCCTCCCCGAGGCTCAGCTCGACCGTTTCCTGGTGAAGGTGACCCTGCCGCTGCCGCCGCGCCACGACGAGATCCAGGTCCTCGCCCACCACGCCAGCGGATTCGATCCGACGGATCTGGCCGCTGCGGGGGTGCGGCCCGTCGCGGGGCCCGCAGACCTGGCGACCGCCCGGGCGGCGGTCGGCCAGATCGCCGTGCACCCCGAGGTTCTCGCGTACATCGTCGACCTGGCGCGGGCCACCCGGGTAGCACCGAGCGTCCAGCTCGGGGTGTCCCCGCGCGGCGCCACCGCCCTACTGGCGACCACCAGAGCGTGGGCGTGGCTGTCCGGACGGAGCTATGCCACGCCGGACGACGTGAAGGCACTGGCCCGGGCGACCCTGCGGCACCGGATCAGCCTGCGGCCCGAGGCCGAGCTCGACGGGGTCACCGCCGACGTCGTGCTCGAGCAGGTGCTGGCCACCGTTCCGGCACCGCGGTAGGCGGCACCCCGTGGCGATCAGCGGTCGAGCCGTGGCACTTGCCCTGTTCGGGGCGGCGGTCGTCATGCTGTCTCCGGCGCCCGGCCTGACCCTCGCGCTGGTCGACGGGCTGATCGTGATCCTGATCGGAGTCGACGTCGCGCTCGCCGGAGCCGTGCGCTCGCTGAGGTTCAGCCGGTCCGGTCCCACCTCGGCCAGGCTCGGCGATCAGGTGCCGCTGGTCCTCGGTATAGCCAACGACGGCCCGCGCACCGTCCGGGCGCGGGTTCGTGACGCGTGGCCGCCGTCGGCCGGTGCCCGGCCGCGGACGCATGAGGTAGAGGTCCCCGCCGGCGAACGCCGCTTCGTCGAGAGCACGTTGACGCCGACCCGGCGCGGTGATCGTGAACCGTTCCGGATCACGGTGCGCTCCCTCGGGCCACTCGGGCTCGCCGGCCGTCAGGGTCGGCACTCTTGTCCCTGGCGGGTACGGGTGTTGCCGCCCTTCACCTCCCGCCGGCACCTGCCCGCGGCGCTGGCCCGGCTTCGGGAGATCGAAGGCGAGGTCGCGATCCGCGGCGCGGGAGCGGGATCCGAGTTCGACAGCCTGCGGGACTACGTGATCGGCGACGATGTCCGCCTGATCGACTGGCGGGGCTCGGCGCGCCGCGGCGCGGTGGTCGTCCGTTCCTACCGCCCGGAGCGAGACCGCCGGGTCGTCTGCGTGCTGGACACCGGACGCACTTCCGCGGGCCGGATCGGCGACACCCCTCGGCTCGACCACGCCCTCGACGCCGCGCTGCTGCTCACCTCGGTGGCGCTGCGGGCCGGCGACCGGGTCAGCCTCATCGCCCACGACAGCGTGCCGCGGGTCAGCCTGCCCGGCTCCCACGACCACGCGTTCCTCGCCCGGGTGAGTGAGGCGATGGCAACGCTGGAACCGGCCCTCGTCGAAGCTGATCACAGCGGCATCGTCTCGACGGTGCTGCGGGAGACCTCTCGCCGCAGCCTCGTCGTGCTTTTCACCGAGCTGGCACCGGCCGTCATCGAGGAGGGCCTCCTGCCGGCGCTGCCCACGCTGACAGCGCGGCACACCGTTGTCGTCGCCGCACTGCGCGACCCACGGGTCGACGAGTTGATCACCGGCCGGGACGACGCGCGGGCCGTCTACGCCGCCGCGGCCGCCGAACAGACCCTGATACGCAGAAGAGAGCTCACGGAACTGCTGCGCCGCCGCGGAGTAGAGGTCGTCGACGCCTCGCCTGGCAGCTACGCGGCTGCCGTCACCGACACCTACCTGACCCTCAAGTCTCTCGGGCGGCTCTGACCCACCGAGTCGACCGTGGCGATCCCCATAGACGGGTTCGCCGCCGCCCGCAGACCACCAGAAATGTCGGAGGCGAGCCGTACGCTGTCAGAATGCTTGATCATGTTGGCGTCCAGGCGGCCGATGTCGAGTCGTCACTCGCGTTCTACCTGAGCACCTTCGCGGCGATCGGCATCCGGGAGGCGATGCGCTTCCAGGATGGCGATGCCCTCGTGGTCGGCCTGGCCGGACCAGACGGTACGCCGACGTTCTGGCTCAGCCCGGCGCGCGGCGCGGAGACCCGGGAGTTGCACGTCGCGTTTCAGGCGGCGGACCGCGCCGCCGTGGACGCGGTCCACCAGGCCGCGGTGCGCGGCGGCGTCGAGGTGCTGCACGCTCCGCGCGAATGGCCTGAATACCACCCCAACTACTACGGCGTGTTCCTGCGTGATCCGGATGGCCACAACGTCGAAGCCGTACATCACGGTTTCTAGTCGCGGCCCGGCTTCCCACCGGGCCGCCGCCCGGGCGTGCGAACGCGCGCGGCGAACGCGCGCGGCAACCTCGCCCTGAGCTGCCGGGACTCAGACGACAGGGGCCAGGTCGGCCGCGCCGCGGCCGGCCTCCAGATCCGCGGTTTCGCCCGCGGCCGCGGCCCGGGAGCCGTAGAGGACGATGTAGCCGACGAAGACGGCCCAGGCCAGGGCGCCGATCCCGATGCGCACCGCCGTTGGCAGCCCAGACGGGGTCACGAAGGCCTCGATGGCCCCGGACACCGCCAGTGCCACTGCCGCGCCCAGCGTGATCGACACGGCCGCCCGGCCTTCGGCCGCGAGCGCCTCGGCCCGCCGGCGCGGCCCCGGCGAGATGATCGACCAGCCGAGACGCAGGCCCACCGCGCCCGCGAGGAACACGACGGTGAGCTCCAAGAGCCCGTGCGGAAGGATCAGGCTGAAGAACTGGCCACTCTGTCCGCAGCCGGTCATGTACCCGCCGACCACGCCCACGTTCACCGCATTGATCACCAACACCAGCAGCGTCGGCACACCGAGCAGCGCACCGGCCGCGACGGCGGTGGCGGCCACCCAGGCATTGTTCGTCCACACCTGACTGGCGAACGACGAGGCCGGATGGTCCGTGTAGTACGAGGCGAAGTCGGACCGGCACAGGTCGGCGACCGCGCTCGACGGAGCCAAGCCCGCGTGCGCCTCGGGATCGTTGACGATCCACAGACCGACGGCCAGCGCGAGAAGCAGCGAACCCCCCGTCGTAGCCAGCACCCACCAGCGCCGTTCGAACACCGCCAGCGGAAAGGTCACGGTGAAGAACCGCCCGACGACATGCCAACCAGGGTCGGGTGCCCCGGCAACGACGGCCCGCGCACGAGTGACGAGGTTCGTGAGGTCGTCGACCATGGTCGTGTCGTAGGAGCGGGTGCGGATGACCGACAGGTGGGTGGCCGCCCGCTGGTAGAGCTCCACGAGCTCGTCCAGCTCCCCCGCGCTCATCCGGCGCGGGCGGGCGGCCCGGTCCACCAGCCGGCCAAGCCGGATCCACTCCGACCGGTGCACGGCGACGTACGCATCGAGATCCATGTCCGGGACATCCTCCCAGACCGCGGATGCCGCCGGACCGGCACCGCGCGATGGCCCAGGATGCGCGACCGGTTCGCGCAGATCATCCGAATCGTTGGGTTCGGTCCACCGGGCGACCGGCGGACACCGTAGGGTGATGCGCGGACGCACGCTGAGAATCCGGGAGCCCGCATGAATCAGGCCGTGCGGAGCCACCCGCCGGGCGGGCGGCGTCCGGTTCCCGCGGTGGGCACCGAGACGATCGTGAGCGGCGAGGCCGTCGCGGTGGATCTGCGCGTGGCCCGGCTGGGCTCCCGCGTCGTGGCCGCGCTGATCGACCTGATCGCCCAGCTCTACCTCCTCGGCAGCCTGACCACGGCGATCCTCCTGATCGTTCGGCCCACGGATGACGCGCTCGTCGCCGCCATGACGCTGCTGGTTTACGTCCTCGTGCTGGTGGGCTATCCGGTGACGTGCGAGACGCTCAGCCGCGGTCGCACCCTGGGCAAGATGGTGATGGGAATCCGGGTGGTCCGCGACGACGGCGGGCCGATCCACTTCCGGCACGCGTTCGCCCGCGGGCTTGTCGGCGCGGTGGTGGAGCGGCCAGGTGTCCTGCTCGGCCTGCCGGCAATCATCAGCATGCTGTCCTCCCGGACCAGCAAGCGGCTGGGAGACATCTTCGCCGGGACGGTCGTTCTCCAGGTCAGCGTGCCGCGAACGGTGGGCGAACCGCCGTTCGTGCCGCTTGCCCTGCTGGGCTGGGTCAGCCTGCTCGATCTCTCCGGGATGGACGACTCGCTCGCGCTGCGGGCCCGCCAGTTCCTCAGCCGGGCGCACGCCCTGTCCCCGCCGGCACTCGAACGCCTCGGCAGCGGCCTGGTCGACGAAATCCGGTCGGTCGTCACACCGCCACCACCACCCGGGACGCCGGGTTGGGCCTATCTGTCGGCCGTGCTCGCCGAGCGCAGTCGCCGCAGCTACGCCCGGCTCGTCGCGCAGCGACCGGCGGGTGGACACCCAGTTTCGCCCGCAGCGCCGCCGTGGACCCCAGCCCGCCTGACGGTGGCGCCTCCCACCCGTCCACAGCGCGGACAGGACTACTCCTACCGGCGCTAGATCGTTTCCGGCCGATCATCGTGGGACGCCCGGATACCGAGCCCTCCTCAGCCAGCCACAGCGCGACTGGCCCCTCGTGTGGGCCAGCAGGACACCGAACCCTCTCGCCCTGGTCCCGCCCGCCAGCGCTCCCGCCGCCGGGATGCTGTAGCCAGTTCCAGAGCACCTCGCAATGTTGACATCAACAGGTCAGGATTGCGGGCGGCAACTTTCTAAATCTAACATCATCTCGTTAGGATCCGAACTCCCAGGACGTCAAATACTCCTCCTGGGCTGGCGTGAGAGTGTCGATCTCGATACCCATCGAAGCGATTTTCATCCGAGCGACGTCCTTGTCGATCTCCGTCGGGACATCGTGCACACCCGGTTCCAACCGCACTCCGCTGACGTGCAGCCACTCGGCGGTCAGCGCCTGGTCGGCGAAGGACATATCCATCACCGCCGCCGGATGACCCTCCGCCGCGGCCAGGTTGACCAGCCGTCCCTCTGCCAGCAGCCGCAGTCGACGCCCGTCGACGAGGAGGTACTCGTCGGTCGAGGGCCGCACCCGGCGAGGCTCCTGGACGCCGAGATCGGCCAGGGCGACGATGTCGATCTCGACGTCGAAGTGCCCGGAGTTCGCCAGGATCGCACCGTCGCGCATCACCTCGAAGTGCTCGCGGCGCAGCACGTCCCGGTTCCCGGTGACGGTGATGAAGACATCGCCCAACTGGGCGGCCGCGCTCATGGGCAGCACCCGGAAGCCATCCATCGCCGCGTCCAGCGCCTTCGTCGGGTCGATCTCGGTGACGATCACCGCGGCGCCCAGCCCCTTCGCCCGGGAGGCCACCCCGCGGCCGCAGTAGCCGTAGCCGGCGACGACGACGGTGGAGCCGGCGAGCAGGGTGTTGGTGGCCCGGAAGATCGCGTCCAGAGTCGACTGACCAGTGCCGTAACGGTTGTCGAACATGTGCTTGGTGTCGGTGTCATTGACCGCGACCATGGGGAAGCGCAGCGCGCCGGCCGCCGCCATCTGCCGCAGCCGGATCACGCCGGTGGTGGTCTCCTCGCAGCCGCCGCGCACGCCGTCAAGCACATCGGTGCGCTCGGTGTGCAGGATGTTCACCAGATCGCAGCCGTCGTCGAAGACGTAATGCGGCGCGGCGTCGAGGGCGGCATCGATGTGCGCGTAGTAGTCGTCCCGCCCGACACCGTTGCGGGCGAAGGTGGCGACGCCGTAGTCGACGACGAGCGCCGCCGCCGTGTCGTCCTGGGTGGACAGCGGGTTCGACGCGCACAGCGTGACCTCGGCACCGCCGGCCGCCAGCGCGCGCATGAGGTTCGCGGACTCGGTGGTGACGTGCATGCAGGCCGCGACGCGCACCCCGACGAACGGGCGTTCGACGGCGAAGCGCTCCCGGATCTGGCGCAGGACCGGCATCGCCCGGTCGGCCCACTCGATGCGTGCCCTGCCCTGTGCGGCGAGCGAGAGGTCGGCGATGTCGTGGCGGGGCAGCCCGGCAGGGTCGGGCAGCAGGTCGGGAAGATCGGCCAGCTCGGACATGACGCTCCTCAGGGACGAGGCCGGGGTGCGGACACCGGTTCCTCCCAGACGATGGCGACCATAACCACGAGGCGTCAAAGAAGCTGACAGCATCTTGTTAGGATGATGGCTTGCAGCGGACCTCTGCCCGTACGCTCCCCTCATGATCGGATCGACGTGAGAGGCCGGGAGGTCGCTGCCCCATCCCGGCAGGAGGACTCGTTCGTGCGACACGTGCTGGAGCGGCTACGCAGTCGGGTCGAGCTTCGCCCGGAACAGCGATTGCCCATCGCCCGCGCGGCATCCGTCCTGGAGACCACGCCGCGGATGCTGCGCTACCGCGAATCGCTCGGGCTGCTGGTGCCGGCGCGGTCCCCCGGCGGCCATCGCGAGTACGGCGAGCGCGAACTGCTCGCCGCCGCCTACGCCGACGAACTGGAGCGGCGCTACCAGGTAAGCCCCAGCGACCTCGCCTTCGCCGTGCGGGTGCTGGCCGAGCCGGAGGTCGCGTCCGATGTGCGCCGCCTCGGCCGGCTCACCCGTCGCATCCCACCGCCGCCGCCCGTCGCGGCGCTGGACTTCGAGGCCCAGAAGGCACGGCGCCTGCTGCGGATGCCGGAGCCCACCCGGCCCGGGGAGGCCGCGGCGAGGCGCGGACCATCAGATCCCCACCTCTTCGACGTGCGTTAGACAATGTGGGCTGTACCGCACACACGGAGCCTGCCGGATGGCTCGGCAGGGAAACGCTCGTCTACCGTTACCTGCGGTATAGGACTCTCATCGCAACAGACGCGACTAGGTGCGTGCCCCGGGCCAGGTCCGGCTCCGTAGGGAACGCCCGGATCACTCGCGTAGCGCGGGTGCCAGTGAGCGACCAAGCGCGGGCTCGCGCATGCTTGTTGAGCGTCCACGAAGATCCCGGCGACCTCGCCGGCCCACCGAGGGGGTGACGTCGACGTCTGGCGGACGGGAGTCAAGCACTCCATCCCTGCCCATCCCACCGGCGGGTGACACGCCGCGCGCGGGTTCGGCCCAGGCCGGAGCCACCCGCGCGAGTTCGGCGCGGACGCCCCAGCGCCCGAACGGCCAGCCCCGCTCGGT
>NZ_JALKFU020000210.1 GCF_023242965.2 Frankia sp. AgKG'84/4 | reverse complement strand
CGGCCAGCAGGCCGTCGACGACCACGAGCCGGGCGGCCGCCGGGCTGGTGGCGACCGTCGCCAGGACGGAGGACAGCGGCAGGGCGGTGTAGGCGAGCCGGTGGGCGTGCCCGCCGCTGGCGGCAGCGGTGCCCAGCAGGACCGTTCCCTCGCCGTCCACGAAGACGGTGCCGGCGACGTACACGACGAGCGTCCCGCTGGCGGCCTCGGCGGCCGCGGCGACCGCGTCGCCGAGCTCCAGCGGGCTGGCCGGATCGAGCAGAACCCGCAGGTTCTCCTCCGCCAGGCCGCAACGGTGCACGAACGCGCCCCTGAGCGCCTCCGGCACGACTCCGCCGCCGCCCACGAGCAGCACCCGCGTCCCGGACGAACCCAGCACCAGCTGCGACGTCCGCGACGTCGTCGAACGAACCACGGTCCCCCCCGACACCGCGGCGGGCTACCAGGACACCCCGAATCGGTCCACGCCCGCCCTATCTCCACACCATAGATCACCCTGGCCGGTTCGGTGCAGGCCGCGTGAGGTCGGGGGTACGACCTTTCAGTCGCACCGCCATACCACAAATTGTATAAATGATTTTTGCCGCCTCGCGGCACGAGGACGACCGTCCGCCCCGCGGCGGCGGTCGATGCGGAGGGACGCGGCCATGGACGCCGAGAAGTTGCGCACGCTGTTCGACCTGACCGGGCGGGTCGCCGTCATCACCGGTGGGACCCGCGGGATCGGGCGGGCGATCGCGGAGGGCTTCGTGGCCGCCGGGGCGACGGTGGTCGTCGCCAGCCGCAAGGCCGACGCCTGCGCGGAAACGGAGAAGCACCTGCGCGCCATGGGCGGCGAGGCGCTCGGCGTCCCCGCCCACGTCGGGGACCTCGCCGACGTGCGCACGCTGGTCGAGCGGACCGTGGAGGCCTACGGCCGGCTCGACATCATCGTCAACAACGCGGCGACGGGCCTGGGCCAGCCGATCGGGTCGATGACCGAGGCGGCGATGGCGAAGTCGTTCGACGTGAACACCCGCGGCCCGGTCTTCCTCGTCCAGGAGGCGTTGGAGCACCTCAAGGCGAGCCCGTCCGCGGCGATCATCAACGTGCTGAGCGCCGGCGCGTTCCTGCACACCCCCTGGCTGTCGACGTACGCCGCCACCAAGGCGGCGTTGCTCGCCTACACCCGGGCGATGGCCGCCGAGCTCGCCCAGTACGGCATCCGGGCGAACGCGCTGACCCCCGGCGCCGTCGACACCGACATGGTCCGTGCCACCGGCACGCAGTCCCAGGAGCGCATGGCGAACGCGAGCCACCTGCGCCGCATCGCGGACGCCGACGAGCTGGTCGGCCCGGCGCTGCTGCTCGCCTCGGACGCGGGCAGCTACATCACCGGTCAGGTGCTGCTGGTCGACGGCGGCCTCGTTGTGGCGCGCTGACCCGGCGTCGTCAACCGAAACGCCAACGAGGCCGGTCGACACCGCCTCGTTTGCGGTGTCGACCGGCCTCCTCGTGTCGTCCGGGTCGCTGCCCTACACGCCGACGAGCTGGGCCTGCGCGCCGATGAGGGCGCTGTTCGGGTTCTCGGGCAGCGCGTCGAGGGGGCGGGAGACCTCCTCGACGGTCGGGCCGTACTGCGCGGCCAGCGGCGCGAGCGCCTCGAGGTCGAAACCGTAGAGCCGCGCAGCGTTGCCGGCCAGCAGGTCCCGCATCTCCGGCTCCGGGATGTGGTTCATGACCTGGCGCAGCGCCTGGGTGGTGTAAGGGCCGGTGCCCTCGTCGTGCGGGTAGTCGCTGCCCCACATCCAGCGGTCCCGGCCGATCACTTCGCGGGCCGCGACGTCGTCGGGCCGCGGGAAGCTCGCGCCGACCCAGCAGCTCTGGTGGAAGTACTCGGTCGCGGTGCGCGGCAGCGCGGTGTCCTTGGCGTACTTCAGCTCGCCGATCGCACCGCCCCGCATGCTCTTGATGACGTTGTCCAGCTGCTTGAGCAGCGGCGGGAGAGCCGAGCCCGACGCCTCGGTGATGACGAACGTCAGCCGGGGGAACCGCTCGAACACGCCGCTGACCAGCAGGTGCACGAACGGCCGCAGGCCGTAGAAGGCAACCTCGCTGATCAACAGCGCGGGCGTGGCCGCGTACCGGCCGTAGTCCGGCGAGCCGGTGCCACCGTGGAGGCTGACCGGGATGTCGAGGTCCTGCAGCGTGGCCCACAGCGGGTCGTAGGCCGGGTCGTAGAGCGGCTTCACCCAGTCGACGTCGGGAGCGATGTTCGGCAGCAGCACGCCGCCGCGCAGGTTGTGCTCCTTGATCCAGGTGGCGTCGGCGATGGCGTCGTCGACGTCGTTGAGGAAGATCTGCCCGACACCGGCACGCCGCCCCGGCTTGCGGTCGCAGAAGTCCGCGAGCCACCGGTTGTGCGCCTGCAGGCCGGCGCGGCGGCGGGCGTAGTCCTCCACCTTCGGCGGGCCGGCGAACAGCACGAAGCCGGGGTAGAACGGCGGCACCGTGTTCGGGAAGACGACCTCGCCGACGACGCCGTCGGCCAGCTGGTCGCGGTCGCGCCGCTCGTCATCCCAGTTGCGGACCCGCAGGTCGGTGTCGCGCAGGTCCCTCCACGGGTTCTTGTACTTCCCGCGCCAGGCGTCGAACTCATCGCGGAAGGACGGATCGAGGTACTCACGGTAGGTCTCGTGGCTGGCACCCGCGTGGGTGTCAGCCGAGATGATCGTGTACCGAGCGGCCACGGGGCACCCCCTGGATCGCGTGGACAGGACGTTTCAAATATAGAACATGGTTTCAGTCTTGCGTGTCAAGCCGAGGCAATCCGGGCGACACCTGGACGTGCCCGTGACCACAGCATCGACTGACCCGCCTTTGCACGCCGGCCCGTGTGCCGGCCGTCACGACTGGAACGGTGTTCTCTTTTTTGGGTGCCCTGCGGGTCGACCACCAGGATGGACGGCCATCCGGCCCCCCGACGCCCGGCCGTCCTTCTGGGCACCGCGGGCCGGCGGCCCCTGCCACGCGCCCGCGTCCACGGGTTGGGTGGACATGTCGGACACCCCGCAGTGCACTCCCCCGAAACAGGCTGGCCCGGCCCCGGTCGCGGGCCGGGCGGTCACGGCGAAAGCGAGATCTCTGATGAGTACCTACGACGCTATCGGCGGTGCCGCCGCGGTGAAGGCCGCCGTCGAGGAGTTCTACGTCCGCGTCCTGGCCGACCCGGAGATCGCCCCGTTCTTCCGCGGCAAGGACATCCCCACCCTCAAGGCGCACCAGCGCGACTTCATCGGCGCGGCGATCGGCGGCCCCGAGGTGTACACCGGCAACCCGATCCCCGACGTGCACGCCTCCCTCTGCATCAACGACGCCCAGTTCGATGCGGTCGTCGCGCACCTGCTCGGCGCCCTGACCGGCCTCGGCGTCCCGCCCGAGGCCACCGGTGAGGTCGGCAGGACCCTCGCCCCGCTGCGGGCCCAGATCGTCACCGCGGTGTAGCGCGGCTCCGGGGCGTCCCGGGATCCTCGACCCCCGCGGCGGCGCCACCATGGTCCGACCCATGCGACACCCGGCCCGGTCCGCTGTCCCTGGCTGGCGGCACGGCGGCGGACCTCGGTCCTGACAGCGGCGCTCGTTCGGTGTCAGGACCGAGGGGGCCGGGATCCGCGACCATGGTGGCGGACCCGCTCGCGGGCGCGGTCCACGACGGCGGGGCGCCGGGGGTGGCGAGGTCCGGCGCCGGCTCGCGCCGGCGTCGGCCCGAGAGCCGCTCCCGCAGGTCGCGCAGGGCGTTGCGCAGAGCGCGGCCGGCGATCTCGGCGAGGATGAGCAGGACGACGGCGACAATGCCGTCGGCCCAGAAGTGGTTGGCGGTGACCACGACCACCAGCGTGGTCAGCACCGGGTGGAGCACGATCAGCCAGCGCCACCGGCTCGGACTGATCCTGATCACCTCGTAGGCGATCAGGAACGCCCAGCCGACATGGACCGACGGCAGCGCCGAGAGCTGCGCCGCGACGCCGCTGCCGAACTCGCCGTACACGGACTGGCCGAGCACCACCGCCTCGTCCACGAAACCGGCCGAGGTCAGCATCCGCGGCGGCGCGACCGGCAGGAACATGTGGAACAGCAGCGACGAGCCGGTGAACAGCACGATCGTCATCCGCACCGACGGGTAGGCATCGCGGTGGCGGGTGAACAGCCACACCAGGAACAGGTTCATCGCGGGGAAGTGCACCCAGCTGTAGAACACGTTCGCGGCCCGCAGCCAGCGCTCGTGGTCGAGCATGAACATCTCCATGCTGACCTCGCTGGGCAGGTGCGCCCACTGCTCCGCGTGCCAGATCCAGTCCGCCCGTTCCAGCCCCCCGGCGACCCTGGTGACCCCGAGGATCCGGGCGATCTGCCAGAAGGTGAACAGGGCGAGGATGATCCCCGTTTCCTGGCTGGCGGCCGCGACGATCCCCAGGACCCGCGACGGCCGCCAGCGCAGCGCGATGCGCAGCAGCACGGCGAGCACGAGCAGTGCGCCGGCCGCGACCCCGGCCTGCTGCCACAGCGGCATCGGCGACGCACCTCCGGTCTCCCGGCGCCCCCACACCCCCGCGGTCCGGGACCGGTGCACGCCGGCGGCGCCCCGGACGTCACGTTACGTCCTGCTAACGACGGGTGCCGCATCGCCGCGCGCCACCCGGGCCCGCCGTGTCCGCGGGCCGCTCAGGTGTCCGGGCCGAGTTCGTGGCCGCAGACGTTGTTCTGGTCGACCTCGAAGGCGGTGCCCGCCGGGTTCACCCGCAGCACCGCGAGGCAGCTCGTCGGGTGGCGCTGCGCGGTGACGACGTTCATCGGCGGGATGAGTCCGTCGGCGTCGTAGTGGGTCAGCGTCCGCATCCCGGCGAGGAACGAGGCGCGGGTCGGGCAGGGCCCGGCGGCCTTCAGTCCGCGCAGGAACAGGTCCGTGTCGATGTAGGACATGATCCCGGACTCCTGCGCCGGGTTGTTCACCTGCGGGGAGTGCCGGCGCATCGCGTCGAAGTACGTGGCGATCGGGCCGCCGCCGGCCTCGAAGGGGCGGTAGCCCACCGGCAGGAGCACCCCGGCGAGATCCGGTCCGGCGCTGCGCAGCAGATCCCGGTCGTAGCCGGAGAAGGACAGCACCACCGGCGGGTTCACGCCGGCCGCGCGCACCGCATGCAGCACCGTCGCCAGCGAGCTCGGCGCGATCATCGCGACGACGGTATCCGCGCCGGAGTCGATGATCTGCCGGGCGATGGTGCCCGGGTCGTCCGCGCCCTCGGTGTACGTCTGGCTCGCCACCACCGCCACGTCGGCCGCCTGCAGGCTCTGGCCGACCCGGTAGATGGCCTCGGAGATGCCCGTCAACAGGCCGGTTCGCAGCAGGAACGCGGTCGTGCCGCCGTGGCGCCGGACGATACTGCCGTAGGTGTCGACGGGCGCGCCGATGGAGCTGGCCGGCGTGAACATGTTCGAATACCTGGTCCAGACGCTCTCGTCAGCCAGGCCCACCACCGGAATTCCCCGGTCCGCGAGGTATTCCGCGCCACCCGCGGCAGCGACGGTGAACTCGACGAACCCGAAGACGTTATCCTCCTCGACCAGCTCGCGGCTGCCCGTGAGATTCCGCGCCGGTATTCCCTCGTCGTCCCGCCAGCTGTAGACGATTTTCCGGCCGTAGATTCCCCCGGCGGCGTTGGCAATGGCTATCCGCGCGTCGATTCCGGCCCGTGCCGCCGGGAACGCCTCCCCCGCCGGGCCCGAGTCCGGGTAGAGCACCCCGAGTCGGATCTCCTTCCCGCTCACCCCCGGCGCCGTGTCACCACCGGTGCAGGACGATGCCCCGCCGGCCGTCGCCGAGCAGGCGCCGAAGCCGACCAGGGCCACCGACAATGCCGCGGCCGGGATTCCCACCGTCGTGGTCAGGCGTTGTGCCGCCAGCCGGTTCACCACGGCACGGCGATCCAAGGGCCACGCCGGCGGCCGGTTCTGCCGGCCATTGCGCTTGCGGCGGCGCATGGCCGACGCGACGGCGCGCCCCGGACGGTGCGGCCTCACTGCGCCGGGATTCGCGTCACGCCGGCGGCGCCACCGCCCCGACGCCGCAGGCAGCGAAAGGAGGCGGGCGCGGGCCGGCGCGGAACCCGGCGCGCCAGCACCCGCTCGCCGGACTCGCCGGACTCGCCGGACTCGCCGGACTCGCTGGACTCGCTGGACTCGCCGGACTCGCCGGACTCGCCGAGACCGTTTTCCAGACCGGCCGGGTCATCATCCGCGGCGGCGCGCGGCGCCGGAATCAATCGGGCCACGGAGGGCCTTAGCAGCACCGGATTTTCGCGATTGTCGGCCGACGGATCGTCGCTGTGCGGCCATTCCGGCGTGGGGGTCACAATTCGAGGGCGGCAGGACATGACCCAATGGTGCATGTAACCGACCGTGGCGACAACCATGCAAGTGGCCTTGGCCCCGGGTGCAACACGGTGTTGCATCCACATTCATTGCACCCGGGGAGCCTCGTTTCAGACCGGTATCCTCAATGTTTCGAGTTACCGAACCGCGAAGGTTTGGTCAGACTTTACGGTCCAGCGCGAACTCGGCCGGCACCAGGATGTCCTCGGGCGACAGTTCGTGCACCGACGACCTGCCGAGACCCAGCAGGGTCTCGCTCGTGCCCTGGCGCAGGATCTCCAGCACGTTGGTGACGCCACGCTCTCCGCCAGCGGCCAGTCCCCACAGGTAGGCACGGCCGATCATCACCGCGCGGGCGCCGAGCGCGAGGGCCTTCACCACGTCGCTGCCGCGGCGGATGCCACCGTCGAGCAGCACCTCGACCTGGTCGCCGACGGCGTCGACGACGCCGGGCAGGCACCGGATCGACGCCGGAGTCGAATCCAGGTTGTTACCGCCGTGGTTCGACACCGAGATCGCGCTGGCGCCGACGTCGACCGCGCGCCGCGCATCGTCCGGCCGGGTGATGCCCTTGATCATGAACGGGCCGTCCCACCGCTCGCGCAGCCAGGCCAGGTCCTGCCAGGTCGGCGGCGGGGTGCCCATCCACTGGCCGTAGGCGCCGAAGAACGTCGGCGGGGTCGCGTCCAGCGGCACGAGGTTGGGCACGCCGAGGTCGGGCAGCGACCGGCTGCGGATCCAGCGCCCCAGGTAACCGGGGCGCAGCGCGACCTGCGGCGCGTAGCGGGCCATCGCCTTCAGGTCGAGGCGCTCGGGGATGAACGGGCTGCCCCAGTCCCGCCGCGAATCGAACACCCAGTCCAGCGTGACGATCAGACCCTTGGCACCGGCCTCGCGGGCGCGCAGCGAGCGGGCGAGGATCTCCTCCCGCGAGCCGAGCCAGTAGGTCTGGAACAGCAGCTTGTCGTTGACCGCCGCGACGTCCTCGATCGGCTTCGACGCGAACGCCGACAGGCCCATCGCGGTTCCCGCGGCGGCGGCGGCCCGGGCGACGGCGACCTCCCCGTCAGGGTGTACCGCCTGCACCCCCGTCGGCGAGATCAGCACCGGGAAGCTGATCTCCTGCCCCATCACGGTGGTGGCCAGGTCCCGGCTGGTCGGCAGGTCGGCGACGTGCGGGCGGACCTTCAGGTCCGCGAAGGCACCCAGGTTGTCGTTCATGGTCACGCCGGCCTCGGAGCCGGCGACCAGCGCCTGGTACACCCCCTTGGGCAGGCGCCGCTTCGCCCGCCGCTGCGCCTCCGCGACCGTCTCGAACCACGTCCTCGTACTGGCCATCGAATCCCTACCTCGCCGCGCACGCCCCGGGACGGCCGGGACGAGAGCCAATTTGGCACTGGGTGCCACTGTAACGACGAACGCCGCCACGTGCCGCTGGTCACGTCCACACCCATCCCCCACTCCGCGCCCCCTTCGCTGCGCGGCTGAGCAGATCGCGGCCGCTTCTGTAGGGGCAAATCGGGCACGCAGCTCTACAGAAGCGGCCCCAACAGTGCCCACCCTTCAAGGGCGGGCGGGCATCATGATGGTCACGATGCCCACTCAGCCGAACCGATGACCACCGGACCGGACCCGGGCGGGCGACTGGACGCCGAACGGGCCGATGCCGCGGCGCGGGTCGACGCCCTGCGCGCCGAGTTCGAGCGCGTCCTCGGCTACACCGCCGACCGGGATGCCGACGACGAGCACGACATCGAGGGCGCCTCGATGCCCTTCGAGCGGGAAATGCTGCGCGCGACGCTGCGCCGGGCCACCGCGAGCCTCGCCGAGGTCGACGCCGCGCTCGCCCGGCTGGCCG
>NZ_JALKFU020000020.1 GCF_023242965.2 Frankia sp. AgKG'84/4 | reverse complement strand
GGGGGGCGGGGGGGGGTGGGGGGGGGGGGGCCCAGGGGGGGGGCGGGGGGGGGGTTCCACGGGGGGGGGCCCGGGGGGCCGCCCAAAGCCGCCCGACCCCCCCGGGCCCGGACCGACCCGTGGGAGCTCTCAGCTCGCGCCGTCGGTGCCCGGCACGGCGTCGGTGTCCTCGCGCAGGCCGAAGCGGCGGATCGCCTCCTCGACCGTGCTGGCCTTGACCTCACCGGCCCGGACCAGGGACTCCAGGGTGGCGACGACGACGGACTCGGCGTCGACCTTGAAGTGGCGCCGCAGCGCCGCCCGGGTGTCCGAGCGGCCGTAGCCGTCGGTGCCCAGCGAGGTGAACGGTTGCGGGACCCAGCGGGAGATCTGGTCCGGCACGGCCCGCATCCAGTCGGACACGGCGACGACCGGGCCGGGCGCCCCGTCGAGAACCCGGGTCACGTACGGCACGGCCTCGGCGGCCTCGGGATTGAGCAGGTTCACCCGGTCCCGCTCCAGCGCCTCCCGGCGCAGCTCGTTCCACGAGGTCACCGACCACACGTCGGCGGCGACCCCGAAATCGGCGGCGAGGATCTCCTGCGCGCCGAGCGCCCAGTGGATCGACGTGCCGCTGGCCAGTAGCTGAGCCCGCGGCGGCGTGGCGCCCTCACCGGCGCCGTCCGGCAGGCTCGGGGCCGACCGGAACCGGTACATCCCGGCGATGATCTGGGCCGGGTCGAGGCCCGCGGGCTCGGCCGGCTGCGGTACCGGCTCGTTGTAGACGGTCAGGTAGTAGAACACCTTGTCGTCCCGCTCGCCGTACATCCGGTCGAGCGCCTCGCGGACGATGTGCGAGACCTCGAAGGCGAACGCCGGGTCGTAGGAGACACACGCCGGGTTCGTGGCGGCCAGCAGCAGCGAGTGGCCGTCCTGGTGCTGCAGGCCCTCGCCGTTGAGCGTGGTCCGCCCGGCGGTCGCGCCGAGCAGGAAGCCGCGGCCGAGCTGGTCGCCCAGCGCCCACATCTGGTCACCGGTGCGCTGGAACCCGAACATCGAGTAGAAGACGTAGACCGGGATCATGTGCTGCGCGTGGGTGGCGTAGGACGTCGCCGCGGCAATCACCGAGCCCATGCTGCCGGCCTCGCTGATGCCCTCGTGCAGCATCTGCCCCTGCACGGACTCCTGGTAGGACAGCAGCAGCTCGCGGTCGACGGCCTCGTAGCGCTGCCCGTGCGGCGAGTAGATCTTCGCCGTCGGGAACATCGCGTCCATGCCGAAGGTGCGCGCCTCGTCCGGGATGACCGGAACGAACCGGGCGCCCATCTCCTTGGTCTTCATGAGGTCCTTGAGCAGGCGGACGAACGCCATCGTCGTCGCCACCGGCTGCTTGCCGGACCCCTTGCGCAGCTCATCGAAGAGCTTCGCGGGCGGCTGGGTGAGCGGCTTGGCCCGCACGACCCGTTTCGGCAGGGAACCGCCGAGCGCGGCCCGGCGCTCCCGCATGTACTGGATCTCCTCGGAGTCCGGCCCCGGCTGGTAGTAGGGCGGCAGGTCGCCCGTCAGCGCGGAGTCGGGGATCTCCAGGTAGAGCCGGTCGCGGAACTCCTTGAGCTCGGCCTTGGTGAGCTTCTTCATCTGGTGCGTGGCGTTGCGGGCCTCGAAGTCCTTGCCCAGCGTCCAGCCCTTGATGGTGTGGGCCAGGATGACCGTCGGCTGCCCGGTGTGCTCGGTGGCCGCCTTGTAGGCCGCGTAGAGCTTGCGGTAGTCGTGGCCGCCGCGGGAGAGCTTGCGCAGGTCGTCGTCGGCGAGGTCGGCGACCATGCGGCGAAGCCGGGCGTCCGCGCCGAAGAAGTTCTCGCGGATGTACTCGCCGGAGGACGTCGTGTAGGTCTGGAACTGGCCGTCCGGGGTGGTGTTCATCTGGTGGACGAGGACGCCGTCGGTGTCCCTGGCCAGCAGCGGGTCCCAGTCACGGCCCCAGACGACCTTGATGACGTTCCAGCCGGCGCCGCGGAACAGCGACTCCAGCTCCTGCATGATCTTGCCGTTGCCGCGGACCGGGCCGTCGAGGCGCTGCAGGTTGCAGTTCACCACGAAGATCAGGTTGTCGAGCTCCTCGCGGGCGGCGACGCCGAGCGCGCCGATCGACTCGGGCTCGTCCATCTCGCCGTCACCGAGGAAGGCCCAGACCTTGCTACCGGAGGTGTCCTTGATCTGCCGGTTCAGCAGATAGCGGTTGAACCGCGCCTGGTAGATCGCGTCGATCGGGCCCAGGCCCATCGAGACGGTGGGGAACTCCCAGAAGTCGGGCATCAGCCGGGGATGCGGGTAGGACGACAGGCCGCCCTGCTCGCTCTCCCGGCGGAACGCGTCGAGCTGCTGCTCAGACAGGCGCCCCTCCAGGAACGCCCGGGCGTAGATGCCCGGCGAGGCGTGGCCCTGAATGAAGATCTGGTCGCCGGAGGCACTTCCGGGCGACGAACTCAGGTGGTCTTTGCCCCGGAAGAAATGGTTGAATCCGACTTCGTACAGACTCGCGCTGGATGCGTAGGTGGCGATGTGTCCGCCGACATTGAACTCGGGTCGGTTCGCGCGGCTGACCATGATGGCCGCGTTCCACCGGATATAAGCCCGGATGCGGCGTTCGACGTGTTCGTCTCCCGGGAACCAGGGCTCGCGCTCCGGAGGGATGGTGTTGATGTAGTCGGTGCTGGTCAGGCCGGGAACGCCGACCGCCTTCTCCCGGGCCCGCTCGAGCAGTTTCAGCATGAGGAACCGGGCCCGGCCGCGACCGGACTCCTCGATGACCGCGTCGAGTGACTCAAGCCACTCGCCGGTCTCCGCGGGGTCGATGTCGGGCAGCTGGCTCGGCAGCCCATCGGTGATGACCGAGAAACTGCGGGTTGTGTCCTGCGCCACGCCTTCTCCTGCTCCTCAAGCTTCCGGGGCCGGCTGCGCGCGAAAAGGTCCTTCTCGCCCGACCGTCCGGCCCATCTGTTCCCGCTGGCCTGCGTGTCACGTCTCGTGCGCGCGGATGCGGGACCCGCATGATCTATGCACCGCCGCGTCCTGGCCGCTCGTCTCCAGCTTCCTCGGCCCGCGCGGTGGCGGGAGGCAGCCTCGGCCCCCGGGGCCGGGGTGGCCGCCCGCTTGCAGGCGCGCGCCTTGGTCCATCGTGCTCCGTCCACGCGACGCCGTCACGCACGCGTCGGTTACTTTTCGGTAGGGAATCGTGCGATGCGAGTGGCGTTGTTGACACGTCGTCCGCGCCCGCGTCACCTACGGGGCTCTGCCTGGTAGACAATCAGCTCGATGGACACCCGGATGAAGACCACCACGCTGTCCGTGCACACCGGTGGCCAGGAACGTGTGGTGGACCTCACGCCTGACGCGCAACGGTTCGTCGCGGGTTCGGGCGACGGCCTGCTCTCGGTCTTCGTGCCGCACGCCACCGCCGGCCTGGCCGTCCTGGAACTCGGCTCCGGCAGCGACGCGGACCTGCTCGCGGCGCTCGCCGAGTTGCTGCCCGCCGACGACCGTTGGCGGCACGCGCACGGCTCCCGTGGGCATGGCCGTTCGCACGTCATGCCCGCGATCATCCCGCCGTCGCTGGTCGTTCCCGTCCTCGACGGCCGGCTCGCGCTCGGCACGTGGCAGTCCATTGCGCTGGTCGATCTCAACGTGGACAACCCGGACCGGACGGTCCGGCTGTCCCTGCTGCCGGGGTGAGGCGGCCGGAACAGTGAGGCGTCCGACGGAGTGAATCGGCCCGCGGCCGGGTACCGGCGCACAGTCGGGACACGTTGACCACGCCGTCCTCGGTCCACAACCGACGGCGTGGCACTTGCGCACCCACCGGGCGGTCCGGTGGACTAGGTCAGGGCGCGTCGCGTGATGGACACCATCGCGTGCGCGTCCGAAGGAAAGGGACGTCCCCGTGGGTGGGACGCCGACACACGATCAGGAGGTAGTGCAGCGTGAGTCCGACCGCGGCGAACGCCGAGGGTCAGCGCCGGGCGGAACGACTGGGAGTCTCCGCCGGGACCCAGGTCCAGTCGCTCAACGAGGACGATGACATCGCCCAGGACCTGCTGGAGGCCGTTACCACCGCCAGCGGTACCGAGCTGGTCCCCGAGGACTCCGACGACGTCGTCGACATCGTGCTGCTGTGGTGGCGCGAGGACGACGGGGATCTCGCCAACGCGCTCATCGATGCGCGCCGGCAGTTGTCCGACGAAGGGGTGATCTGGCTGCTCACGCCGAAGTCGGGTCGGTCCGGGCATGTCGCGCCGAGCGACGTGCTGGACGCGGTGCCCACCGCGGGCCTGGTCCAGACGAGCACGCTGAGCGTCGCGCAGGAGTGGTCTGGTCAGCGGCTGGCCGCGCCGAAGTCGCAGCGCGCTCGGCACCGCTGAGGACGGCAGGTAGTGGTTCGGCTGTGCCGCCGGTCAGCGGTACAGCGGGACCTGCTGGCCCTCGACGGCGCCCGGGTAGCGGGCCCAGAGCCGGTTGATCTCCAGCTGGAGGAACAACGGCCCGAAGCCGATCAGGAACAGCACGAACGCGAGCACCGGGTTGGTCTCCGGGATGCCCGCGGCGTGCTGGGCCGCGCGGGTCCGGGCGCCCAGCCGCCAGGCCGCGACGAACGGCGGGACGACCACCAGCCAGCCGAGGGTGACCGCCAGCACCGACATGGTCGGGTTGACCTTGACGCGCCGGTCGTACTCGCCGAGCTCCCGATTCGTCCGGTAGATCCACACGAACAGGTAGACGCCGAGTGTGATCAGCGGAAGTCCGAGCCAGACGACGAACGGGTTGCGGTGCTTTCCGAGTAGGCCCGAACCACCGAAGTCCTCGGCCGCGCCGTCCGGCTCCGATGGCTTTCCGTAGTCGGGCGTGGCTGGATAGCCTTCTTCCGGCTCCGCGCCGCGCAACGACTCGCGGAACGCGTAGATGGGGAATCCGCCGGTGGACGTGCCCGGGCCGTCGATCGGGTGCGGCGCGTGGCCCTCCCGCGAGCGGTCCGGGCGGCCCGGGTCGTCCCGGAACCCAGGAGGAAAGCCCTGCGGCTCGGGGTAGCCGTGCGGGGTCGAGCTCTGATTGGTCAACGTGGTCCTGCCCTCATCGGTGTCCATGCCGGCGGTGCACGTGGAGCACCCACCGTCATACCGCATGTCTGGTCGCTGGCTCTCGCGTCGATCGGCCAGACTAGGCCAGTCTGGCGGATGAAACGCGAACACCTGCCGCATCGATGCCCCGGGAAACGTGAAACTTACCTTCCGCTGAGCTTGTGCCCCCGGATTCGCGTCGTTGTGGGCCACGCCGCGCGCCGCCGACGGTTGCGGCCCGGGCGGAGCTGGCATGCTGGCCACTGGGACGGCAGGCCGATCCGCGGGGGAGACCGATCCGACGGGTGCGGTCGCCGGCCCGTGCGGCCGCGTCCAGCCCGCCTCAGGGGGCCTGGCCCGCCCGCTCGTCCGCGCCGCCCAGGCTGGCGTCGGCGTCATCGTGACCTGCCCCATCGTTGTGGAGAGGAAGAGCCTGTGACCGTAGAGGTTGGCTCCGTCGCCCCGGACTTCTCGCTCAAGGACCAGAACAACGAGGTTGTCACCCTGTCGGAGTTCCGCGGCAAGCGGAACGTCGTCCTGCTGTTCTACCCGCTCACGTTCACCGGTGTCTGCCAGGGCGAGCTGTGCTCCGTGCGCGACGACCTCGGCTCGTTCCAGAACGACAACGTGCAGGTCCTCGCCGTCTCCGTGGACTCGCCGTTCGCCCACAAGGTGTGGGCCGACCAGCAGGGCTACGAGTTCCCGCTGCTCGCCGACTTCTGGCCGCACGGCGCCGTCGCCGAGTCCTTCGGCGTCTTCAACGCCGAGCGTGGCATCTCCGTGCGCGGCACCTTCGTGATCGACAAGGAGGGCGTCGTGCGCTGGAAGGTCGTCAACAACATCCCCGACGCCCGCGACCAGGCCGACTACCTCAAGGCCCTCGCCGCCCTCTAGGCCGCACGTACGCACCAAGATCGATCCTTGGGAGCCTGGCCGGGCGGCCCCCCGCCCGGCCGGCTCCCAAGAGCCCCGCCAGACCGCTCGCGGCAGGCGTGCCAGCCGCGGGCTCGACACCGGGTGCGTAGGCTTAGCATGCTGGTCCCACTGGATCTCCCGGGCGCGTAGCTCAGCGGGAGAGCTCTCGCCTTACAAGCGAGCGGTCGCAGGTTCGATCCCTGCCGCGCCCACGCGCTGGTTCCGCAGTCGACGACGGTCGGCGCCCGACCGCCCGAGCGTTCACACCCGGCAGCCACAAGACAGGCAAGCGCGCCGACAACCGTCAACGTGCGAACAGGACTCGTTGACGTCAGGCGAGGTCCCGCAGGTCGACGCCGCTCACATACGGGCAGACCGCCAGCGCCTCGCCGGTCGGAAAAAGCACATTCATCAGCCGGAAATCGACCGTGTCCACTGCTTGACAGTACTTATGCGCGGGATGGGGTGCTGCCCGGTGGACGCAGCTTTCGCATCATCGTTCGGGGCGCGTTCGACCCCGTCGATGAGGTTCCGCAGGTCCCCGCGGGTGCCCGCGCCCGCCGCGAACAGCGTCGCGGCCAGCAGCGCGCCTGACGCCGCGCCAGCGGCCATGGTGCAGGGCGTCCTGGAACATGACGGTGCAGGCGAACGCGAAGCCGTGAACATGCCGAACCACGGCGACGATGCCAGGCCGGCTCAGCTGGCGCCCAGGCCGAACACCTGGTTCGCCGGGAAGACGCGGTGCGCGGCGGTGAGTAACCGCCGACGGCCGTCGGTCATGATGCCGTGTTCCAGCAGGACGCTGACGTCGGTCCAGAACTCCTCGGCGTTGTTCGGCTGCCAGGCGGGGGCCCGGCCCGGTGGAAAGCCCGCTGCCCGAAGCAGGTCGGTCGCCGCTTTCGGCGTGCCGAAGACGCAGGCGAGCTCGTGCACCTCGTTCTCGGCCAGCGCCGCCGCCGTGGGTCGCGCGTCCTCGCCGGCCGAATCCGGTCGGGTGTGGGTCGGGCCGGTGTCCGCCGCGGGTTCGGAATCGGTGTTGATGTTGACGATGGACGCGCCGCGGCCCGTGCTGATCACGCCAGCGTTCAGCGTACCGGTGTTGTAGACGCCGTCGTTTCTGATGATCATGAACGGGGGGAATTCCCTTCGCCTGAGGATCGGCCCCGGAACTGCCGGAAATTGAACACCGAGGAACCCGCGCCCGCCACGTTGTCCGCTTTCAGGCTGGCGTTGCCGGTCACCATGACGCCGGTGTTGAGGATCGTCGTCTGCCGTTCCACCAGCGAGTCCGTGGCGACGCCATGCAGGTCCAGAAACTCGACGATGGCGTCGAGGACCCGGTTCTCGATGACCTTCGCGTACATCTCCTGGTCGAGCTGCTGGAAGTAGAGCCGGTACTTCTTGCCGCCGGCAAGTTCGCGGACGCTGTCCGGCGCACCGAAGTCATAGTGCATGCCGGCCGCCACAGCCTGCCGCTCGGACCGTTCACGCAGGGCCGCCGTCAGCGGGCGGGCGGCGATCTGACCGACCCGGCCGAAACAGAGGATCGCGTTCCCCGGTAGACTGATCATCGATTTCCGGGCGAGCTTGAACTGACGGATGGCGGCCACCCCGGCCGAGAACGCGTCGGTGGCGGGACGGGCGTCGATCGCGTGGAACCGCTCGTCCAGCGGTGGGAGCAGGGAGAAGCTCGCCTCCACGAACAGGCTTCTCGGCCGCTGGACGAAGCGCAGAAACAGCGCGAGGACCATGTGGCCCTGCCAGCCGGAGACGTAGAACGCGGTGTAGTGCCGGGTGGAGCCCTCCGGGCTCTCCAGCGCCGCGCGCAGGTGCTCGTCCCCGATCAGCGTCTTCGGGCGCCGGTTCGGGTTCGCCAGGAACACCCGGTCGTTGCGAATGTTCTGGCCGCTGACGAAGAGGCGTTCCTCGGTCTCGATCTCCGTCCAGCGCAGGTCGCCCACCGCCTGTACGACGTACTGCCGGAGTGTGTCGGTCGCGAACGAGCGGACCGCGCCGCCCGTCGGCGTTCCCTTCGCCACGTCGATGGAGAAGGACCACGACTTGAGAACAATGCCGTTTCCCGCGAACGGCGAGTACCCGCTGTACACGGTGACGTTTCCGACGGGCTGGTCCCGGACCTCGGCCAGCCTGCGCTCCACCCGCGGGCTCATGGCCACGGCCAGGTGGTCCGGGTCGAAGGTCGTGGGCGCCAGCCGGCGGACGGCATAGGTGTGGGAGGCGATCTGCTCGCCGAGCACGACGAGCCACATGCCGAGGATCGCCGCGAACGCGAACACGGACGAACGTGCCAGGCTCACGACCAGGATCAGCCACAGCACCACCAGCAGACCATCTCGGATGGCATGCCGGCGCTGCCCGGCGAGCGCGTTTCTGGTGACCGCGGCCAGGTCAACGCCATGGGCGATCGGAAAGGCCCGGCGGGCGCTGCCGAGCACGCCCGCGATGGTCGCCTGCGCGATCGTGCTGTCGAGGTGGACCGCGATGCAGAGATAGCGGGTCAGATCGCGTCCGTATTCCGGCGCGGCCTCGGCGGAACGCGTTTTCGGATCCCGGCGGCGGATGTCCCAGGATCTGGTGGCGAGTGGTTCCGGCGGCTGGCCGCACCGGGAACAGACCGTCTCCCCGGCCGCGACCGGAGAATTGCATCGCGCACACTGCATTCTGACGCCCCCGGGTCACGCAGCTTGTTTCAGTGCCGGGAGGTTAGCACGACCTTGGGCGGAGAAAACCAGACAAATGCGGTTTCCAGGGCGGCTGTGCGGAACCGGGGCGAGCGCCACGAGATGGATGGCTTCCGGTGCCCCAGTGTAGGTCGACGGTGGGGTGATCGGGTGCGGGGAGTGCTGAGGATGTTCGCCGGGTGGGTGGCCACCGCACTCGCCCCGCCGGCCCGGCGGACGGCAGGCGAGTCGTGATCTTTTGCTAGGTGACATCAACATTGACATGTGTTGGGTTGGCGTGGTGGCGTGTGTCACGTTCTAGCTGGCCTTGGCCGGCGCCGTAGCCGCTGGACGCGGGCACTGTGAGGAGGCGATCGGCGCGATGAGGTCCCCGCTTGATGTTCGGCCCGCTGTCCTGGCCGGACCCGCGCCGGTCAGCGCGGCCGGCCCGCCGCTGGTCACCGAGATCGGGCCGCCGCCGCCGCTGGACCCGGAGCTGGCCGCCGCGTTGGCGCCGGTCGCCGACCTGTTGCGCACGGCGCCCACCCGGGAGCTGCTGCCGCTGATGCGTCAGCAGGCGCCGCGGTGCCCGCCGTTCGCCGCGGACGAGCTCACCCGCGGCGGCGCGTTCACCCTCCAGGAACGGACTGTGCCCGGACCGCCCGGCGCCCCGGACATCTCCCTGCTGATCTGCCTGCCGACCCGCGCCGCGCGGCCCACCGCCGCCCTGTACCGCATCCACGGCGGGGGAATGATCGTCGGTGACAGCCGCGCGGGCATCGCCGAGGTGCTCGACCCGGCGCAGGAACTGGGCCTGGCGGTCGTGTCGGTCGAGTACCGGCTGGCGCCGGAGACGCCGCATCCCGGACCGGTCGAGGACTGCTATGCCGGGCTGGAGTGGCTCGCCGCGCACGCCTGGGAGCTCGGTATCGACCCGGATCGGCTGATCGTCGCCGGTCGCAGCGCCGGGGGCGGGCTCGCCGCCGGCGTCGCCCTGCTGGCCCGCGACCGGCATGGCCCGGCGCTGCTCGGCCAGCTGCTCATGTCGCCAATGCTCGACGATCGCAACGACAGCGTGTCCGCGCGGCAGCTGGCCGGGCGCAGCGTCTGGGACCGGGCGGCCAACGAGTTCGGCTGGACCTGCCTGCTCGGTGCCGACACCGGCGGGGCGCACGTGTCGGCCTACGCGGCGCCGGCGCGGGCCGCGGACCTGTCCGGGCTGGCGCCCGCGTTCGTCGACGTCGGCACCGCCGAGACCTTCCGGGACGAGGACGTCGCCTACGCCAGCGGGATCTGGCAGGCCGGCGGCGTCGCCGAATTACACGTGTGGCCAGGCGGTTTTCACGGTTTCGACACCTTCGCCCCCGGCGCGCACCTGTCCCGGGACGCCAGAGCCGCTCGCGTCGCATGGCTGCGTCGCCTCACGATGTCCTAGCGGGCCGGTAGGCGGCCCGCGGGCGAGCGAGGGCGAGGAGCACCGATGATGGGCACCGGGCTGCGGGACGAGTCGGGCGAGTCGGGGGAGCCGGCGCCGCGGCGCGGCGGGCCGCTCGACGGGCTGCGGGTGGTGGAGCTGGCCGGCATCGGGCCCGGCCCGCACGCCGCGATGGTGCTGGCCGACCTGGGCGCGGACGTCGTGCGGGTGCGCCGGCCCGGGCCGGTCGGCGGGCCTGACCACACGCTGCGCGGGCGCCGGCTGGTCAGCGCCGACCTGAAGGAGCCCGCCGGCCGCGACGCCGTGCTGGAGCTGGTGGAGCACGCCGACGTACTGATCGAGGGGTTCCGGCCCGGGGTGGCCGAGCGGTTGGGGCTCGGGCCGGATGACGCGCTCGCGCGCAACCCGCGGCTGGTCTACGGGCGGATGACCGGTTGGGGGCAGGACGGGCCGCTGGCCCAGCGCGCCGGCCACGACATCAACTACCTGTCGCTGACCGGCCTGCTGCACGCCATCGGACCCGCCGACGCCCCGCCCGTCCCGCCGCTGAACCTCGTGGGGGACTTCGGCGGCGGCTCGATGCTGCTGGTCATCGGGGTGCTGGCGGCGCTGTGGGAGCGCTCGGCATCCGGGCGGGGCCAGGTGATCGACGCGGCGATGGTGGACGGCGCGAGCCTGCTCGGGCAGATGGTGTGGGCATACCGCGGGATGGGCGTGTGGTCGGACGAGCGGGAGTCGAACATCCTCGACGGTGCCGCCCCCTACTACGCCACCTACACCTGCGCCGACGGGCGGCACGTCGCGGTCGGCGCGATCGAGGCGCCGTTCTACGCCCAGCTCCTCGCCGGCCTCGGGCTGGCCGGTGAGGACCTGCCCGGCCAGCACGACCGGGCGGGCTGGCCGGTGCTGCGCGCCCGCATCGCCGGGGCGATCGCCGCCCGCCCGCGCGATGCCTGGACCGAGGTGTTCGCCGGCACCGACGCCTGCGTGACGCCGGTGCTGACGTTCACCGAGGCGCTCACCGACCCGCATCTGGCCGCCCGGGCCACGTTCGTCACGGTCGACGGGGTCGACCAGCCGGCGCCCGCGCCCCGTTTCTCCCGGACTCCCGCCGCGGCGCCGGTGGGACCGAGCCAGACGATCACGCCGATCGAGCGGGTCGCGGCTGCCTGGGCGCGCTCAGCGCAGGCGGTCCCGGTCCACTGACGGCGCCGGATGCATCCGCACGTAGTGGCGAAATTCTGCTGGTTGGAGGAGTGGCGTGGGCGCACAGGTGTTGGTGGTCGTGGGTGCTGGGGGAATGGGCGAGGCGGTGGCGAGGCGGCTCGGCGCCGGGCGGACCATCCTGCTCGCCGACGTCAGCGAGCAGACCCTCACACGCGCTGAGGAGTCGTTGACGGGTGAGGGTCTCACCGTGCTGCCGCACGTCGTCGATGTCAGCGCCGCGGAGTCGGTGCGCGAGCTGGCCGCGGCGGCTGCGGCGGCGGGTGAGGTGACAGCCCTGGTGCACACCGCCGGGCTGTCCCCCGTGCAGGCCAGCACCGAGGCGATCCTCGCGGTCGACCTGCTCGGCGTGGCACTGGTGCTCGACGCGTTCGTCGAGGTCATCGCGCCCGGCGGGGCCGCGGTCGTCATCGCCAGCATGGCCGGGCAGATGGCGGGCTTGACGGGCGAGCAGGAGACCGCGCTCGCCGCGACACCCACCGGGGAACTGCTGGACCTGCCCTTTCTCGCCCCGGACAAGCTGCAACCGGCCGTCGCTTACCCGCTCGCCAAGCGCGCGAACCAGCTACGGGTGCGGGCGCTCAGCGTGCCGTGGGGCCGCCGCGGCATCCGGATCAACAGCGTCAGCCCCGGCGTGATCGTCACGCCGATGGGGCAGGCGGAACTGACGGGCGAGTCCAGCGCGTACCTGCGGGCGATGGTGCGCGCCTCGGGCACGGCCCGGTTCGGCACGGCCAGCGACATCGCGGCGGCGACGGCGTTCCTGCTCGGACCGGAGGCGAGCTTCGTGACCGGCTCCGACCTGCTCGTCGACGGCGGCCAACTCGCGGCGGTCACCACCGATCAGGTCGACTACGGCACCGGGTCGACCTGACCCACCGACGGTGCGCCCTCGCCGGCCATCCGGGCGGCGAGGGCGACGGCGGGGACGGCGGGCGATGATCCGCCGCCGGCCCCGCACCGGCCGGTCCGATCTGGCTCAGAAAGCGCGTTCGGCCTTGAGCATGCCGCCGGC
Source organism: Frankia sp. AgKG'84/4 (assembly GCF_023242965.2). Classification (GTDB taxonomy): domain Bacteria; phylum Actinomycetota; class Actinomycetes; order Frankiales; family Frankiaceae; genus Frankia. The sequence goes on along the minus strand of NZ_JALKFU020000020.1, from coordinate 11,150 downwards.
GTCGATACGGAAGTTCTGGCCGGTGATCCACTTCGAGTCCTCGGAGACGAGGAACAGCACGAGGCTGCTGACGTCCTCCGGCTCGATGTAAGGGATCGGCATCGCCTGCAGGGTGGCGAGCGCCGGCTCGGCGTCCTCGCGGGTGGGGTTCTCCAGGTCGGGCCGGAACACCTTGTAGATGTTCTCGTTGTGGAGCAGGTTGGTGTTCACGTTCGTCGGGTGGATCGCGTTGAGCCGCACGCTGTGCGCGGCGAGCTGCAGCGCCAGGGTCTCGGTGTAGCGGGCGATCGTCTGCTTGGCCCAGGAGTAGCCGACGCCGCCGGTGTTCCCGAGCACCTCGGTGGTGCCCTTCATCATTCCGGCGGTGGAGCCGGTCACGACGATGGAGGCGCCCGCCTTGAGGTGCGGGAGGCTGACCGCGACGGTGTTCAACACGCCGATGAGGTCGACGTCGGTGCCGTCGACGAACCCGCTGCACAGGGAGAAGTCCTCCCACGGGCAGATGCCGGCGTTGGCGAGGACGATGTCGAGCCGGCCGAAGCGCTCCAGCCCCTGCTCGACCGCGGCGCGCAGCTGGGAGCGCTCGCGGACGTCACCCTTGACCGCGACGATGCTCCGTCCGGTCGCCTCGACCTCCTTGACGGTCTGGGCGAGGTCCTCCGGGGTGCCCAGCGGGTAGGGCACGCTGTCGATCTGCTCGCAGATGTCGACCGCGATGATGTCGGCGCCCTCGGAGGCGAGCCGCTGCGCGTGGCTGCGGCCCTGCCCACGCGCGGCGCCGGTGATGAAGGCGACCTTGCCGTCCAGCTTGCCCATGTGAAGCCCTTCCAGTAGTTGATGCGGCACCGGGTGCGCGGTGGTGGGGTGCTCACCACCGCGCCGGGACCGGTGCGGTGGATCAGATGATCTCGATGATGGCAGCGGAACCCATGCCGCCGCCCGCGCACATCGACACGATGCCGAGGGTGGCGCCGCGGCGGCGCAGCTCGCCGACCATGGTGACGACCATGCGGGCGCCGGTCGCCGAGATCGGGTGGCCCAGGCTCGCGCCGCTGCCGTTGACGTTGACGATCTCCGGGTTGATGCCGAGCTTGCGCACGGCGGCCACCGGCACCGAGCAGAACGCCTCGTTGATCTCGAACAGGTCGATGTCGGCGAGGGACAGCCCGGCCCGGTCGAGCACCTTCGGGATCGCCAGCGTCGGGGACATGCCGGTCCGCGCGGGGTCCAGGCCGACGCTGGCCCAGGCGCGCACCCGGGCCAGCGGGGTGAGCCCGTGGGCGGCGGCGTAGGTGTCGCTGGTCATGGTGACGGCCGCGGCGGCGTCGTTGAGCCCGGCCGCGTTACCCGCGGTGACGGTGGCGTCCGGCAGCTCCGGGTGCAGCAGCTTCAGCCCGGCGAGCGACTCCAGGGAGGTGCCGCGACGCGGGTGCTCGTCGGTGTCGAACGTGACCGTCGTGCCGTCAGGGCGGGTGACCTCGAGCGGGATGATCTCGTCCTTGAACGCGCCGGAGTCGATCGAGTCGATCGCGCGGCCGTGGCTGTACACCGCCCACTCGTCGACGTCCCGCTTGGTCAGCCCCATCTCGCGGGCGGTGTTCTCACCGACGGTGAGAGCCATGTCGAACGCCGGCGCCTCCGGCGAGTCCGGGTTCGGCGGCGACATCCAGATCTGCTGGTTGCCGTCCGCGTCGCGCTTGGAGCAGAGGACCTGGTTACTCAGGCTCTCGGTGCCACCGGCGATGACGACGTGGTCCATGCCGGCCCGGATGCTGCCGGCGCCGATCGTCACCGCCGCCAGGCCGCCCGCGCAGTGGCGGTTCGTCGCGAGTCCCGGAATGTCGAGGAGGCCGAGCTTGGCGAGGATGTGGCGGGCGATCACGCCGCCGCCCTGATTGGACTCGGCGAGAACCACGTCGTCGACGTCCGCCACCGGGACGCCGCTGCGCTCCAGGACGGTCGGGACGACCGCCTCGGCGAGCTGGAAGGCGTCGAGGCCGACAAGTGAGCCCTTGCGGGCCCGGCCGATGGCGGTGCGGCCCGTCGAGACGATGACTGCTTCGGTCACGGGGGACTCCTCCTGGAGTCGGCCGGAGCGCCGCGGGGGAGCGCCGGCCGTCGTGCGGATGGCGTGCTGCGAGATGGGCGGGCCCGAGGGCCCACCGACGCGGGCCGGCGGCGCGGACGCCGCGACCCACCCCGGGCCCGGAACACTGTTCTGGATGTCGACGCTAGCCAGCGCCCATCTCACCCGCAACCGACCGGCGCAATGTGCTACTTCGGTGGGAAGCGCACGCCGCCGTCGAGGCGGATGTTCTCGCCGTTGAGGTACGAGTTACGGATGATCGACTCCACCAGGAAGGCGAACTCCTCCGGCTTGCCCAGCCGCTTGGGGAACTGGATGCTCTCCACCAGCCGTGCCTTGAGCGCCTCCGGGGCGCTGAGCATGACCGGCGTGCCGATCGTGCCGGGGGCGATCGCGTTGACCCGGATACCCAGCGGCGCGAGGTCGCGAGCCAGCGGGAGGGTCATGCCGAGGATGGCGGCCTTGGCGGTGCCGTAGGCGACCTGGCCGGCCTGACCCTCGTACCCGGCGACGGACGCGGTGTTGACGATGACGCCGCGCTCGCCGTCCTCAGCCGGTTCGTTGTGGGCTATCGCCGCGGCGGCGAGCCGGGTGACGTTGAACGTCCCGGTCGCGTTCATCTCGAGGGTCTTGACGAACGACTCCTTGGTGTGCGGCGTGCCGTCGCGGCCGACCGTGCGCCCGGTGGCCAGGCCACCGCCGGCGACGTTGACCACGATCGACAGGGTGCCGAGGGACTGCCCGGCGCTGATCGCGGCCTGCACGACGTCGTCGTCGTTGGTGTCGCCGCTGACCGCCACGGCACCGGCGCCGATGCTCTCGGCGATCTCCTTGGTGCGGCCCTCGTGAAGGTCGAGCACCACGACCTTCACCCCGATGGCCGCCAGATGGCGCACCACCGCGGAACCGAGCCCGCCGGCACCACCGGTGACGATCGCCGAACGCCCTGTCAGATCCACGTTTCCTCCTGCTTCGATGGGATCGACGCCCCGCCGGTGCCGCCGGCGCGGGCCGTTGCCCGCTCGCGCCACCGGACGGACCGGTCGGCCGACCCTAGACATTCGGGGACCTTAGCCGGTCGTCTCCGCGCGGGACAGCGAACGCAGGGGCCCTGTGGACAGGGGGCCGGCGCCGCACCGCTGGCCTCCGGACAGAAGCGCGAATGATACTTGAGCGACACCCGCCGGCAGCCGGAGGCCGGCAGAGCTCGGAGGAAGCCGTGCCGACCGACCAGCGCACCCAGAAGATGTCGTTCTTCACCGCCGAGGGCGCACCCGGACTAGTGGAAAGCGAAGTCATGTCACTGCCGGTGATCGACAAGGCGGTCACCGACGCGGTCGACATCTCGCCGTGGTTCGCCGGGGCCGTCGTGACGACCGTGTTCAAGGGCGAGGGCCCGGAGGGCTTCAGCCTGGTCCACTCCTGGTTCGGCGCCGGCTACCGGCTGCCCCGGCACAGCCACTCCGCGGACTGCCTGTACTACGTCACCGCCGGGGAGATCCACATGGGCACCCGGGTGCTGCGCAAGGGTGACGGGTTCTTCATCGCGGCCGACGCGCCCTACGCCTACGAGGCCGGGCCGGACGGTGTCGAGGTGCTGGAGTTCCGCAGCGCGACGTCGTTCGACATGAAGATCACCGACCAGACGCCCGAGCGGTGGCGGCCGATCCTCGACGCGGCGGTGGCCAACCAGGAGAAGTGGGCCGAGACCCGTCCCGGCGGCTGAGCCGGCGTCGCCCCGGCGGGCCGGGGGATTCCCGCGGCGGCGCGCGACCCCGACCCCTGGAGGCGGCAGATGTATCCCGGGCCGTTCGCGGCGTGCCCGCCGGACAAGCCGGCACTCGTGATGTCCCGCAGCCGGGAGATCATCACCTACCGTGAGCTCGACGAGCGCTCCACCCGGCTGGCCCGGCTGCTGCGTGACCGGGGCCTGCGGCCCGGTGACGTCCTCGCCCTGCTGGCCGAGAACCACCCCGGCTACCTCGAGGTGCTGTGGGCGGCGATGCGCTCCGGCCTGTACCTGACCGCGATCAACCGGTACGGCACCGCCGAGGAGGTCGCCTACATCCTGCGGGACGCGGGCGCCGCGGCGCTGGTGACCACCCCCGCCCTGGCCGCCACTGCCGCGGCCGCGGCGGAGGCGGTCCCCGCCTGCGCGACCCGGCTGGTCCTCGGCGCCGCCGAGGGCTCAACGTCCGATGCCCCCGCCGAGGGCTTCGAGTCCTACGCCGACGCCGTCGCGGGACACCCGGCCGAGCCGCTCCCACGCCAGCCGCGCGGCGACATCATGCTCTACTCCTCGGGCACCACCGGCCGGCCGAAGGGGATCCGCCGGCCGCTGCCCGCCGTGGAGATCACCGAGGCGTTGACCTCGCTGACCGCGACCCAGTACCGCGACATCGGCGGCCTGGAGAGGGACTCGGTCTACCTCGGTCCGGCGCCGCTCTACCATTCGGCGCCGCTGCGCTGGGCCCGCGGCGCGCAGGAACTCGGCGCCACCGTTGTGATCATGGAGCGGTTCGACGCCCGGGAGATGCTCGCGGTCATCGAACGGGAGCGGGTCACCCACCTGCAGGCCGTGCCGACCATGTTCGTCCGGCTGCTGCGGCTGCCCGCGGCGGTCCGCGCCGGCTACGACCTGTCCAGCCTGCGCCACGTCCTGCACGCCGGCGCGCCCTGCCCGGTCCCGGTGAAGCAGGCGATGATCGACTGGCTCGGGCCGATCGTGACCGAGTACTACTCGTGCACCGAGGGCGTCGGGATGACGGTGATCTCCGCGGCCGAGTGGCTGGCCCACCCCGGCTCGGTCGGCCGGCCCTACCTGGGGATCCCGCGCATCTGCGACCCCGACGGCGCCGAGCTGGCGGTCGGCGAGACGGGCGCGATCTACTTCGAGCGCGAGGACACCGTCTTCGAATACCACCACGACCCGGCGAAGACCCTCGCCGTGCGCCACCCCCGTCACGACACCTGGCTCACCCTCGGCGACCTGGGCCACCTCGACGCCGACGGTTACCTCTACCTGACCGACCGGGCCGCGTTCACGATCATCTCCGGTGGGGTGAACATCTACCCCGCCGAGATCGAGGCGTGCCTGGCCGTGCACCCCGACGTGGCCGACGCGGCGGTGTTCGGCCTGCCCGACCCGGAGATGGGCGAGTACGTGCACGCCGTCGTGCAGCCGGTCGACGGCGTCGCGCCGACACCGGAGCTCGCCGCGGCGCTGCGGGCGCACGTCCGCCGTCACCTGGCCGGCCCGAAGGTGCCCCGGGTCATCGACTTCCGGTCGCGGCTGCCGCGGCTGCCCACCGGGAAGCTCTACAAGGTCCCGCTGCGCCAGGAGTATCTCGACCTTGACCAGGCCGCCAGCGGCGGCGATCGCTAGTGCCTGGCAACCCGGGGTGCGAGGATGGCCCGCAGGCATCCCGGCAACGTTGCACCGGAGGATCTGTGAGCGCGAGCGTTCCCCTCGTCGACTACCTCGTCCTGGGCGGCGACCCGCATCTCACGGCGCACGAGTGCACCGCCTGCGGGGCCCGGTTCTTCGATCGGCGCAACGCCTGCGCCGCCTGCGAGGGCGAGCGGTTCCGCCAGGTCGACGTGCCGACCGACGGTGAGCTGCGGGCGTTCACGATCGTCTCGTTCGCCGCCCCCGGGGTTCCGGTGCCGTTCGTGGCCGGTGTCGTCGACTGCGGCGGGACCAGCGTGCGGGCCAACGTGGTGAACACCCCCGCCGACCCGCAGCACGTGCGGGTCGGCATGAAGCTGCGGCTGACGACCGTGCCCGTCGGCCGCGACGCCGACGGTGTCGAGGCGGTCGGCTTCGGGTTCGAGCCGGCAAGCTGACCTGGCGCACAACGGACCTGGCGCACAACGGACCTGGCGCACAACGGGAGAGTTTCGATGGCGGAGAACGTGTGGATCGTCGGTATCCACATGACGAAGTTCGGCAAGCACCCGGAGCTGGACACCCTCGACCTGGGCGCGCAGGCGGCGCGGGGCGCGCTGGCGGACGCCGGGCTGCGGATGCGTGACGTCGGCGTGCTGGCGGCGGGCAACCTGATGAACGCCGCCGCCGGCTTCGGCCAGCAGTTGCAGAAGCAGATCGGCCAGACCGGCATCCCGGTGTTCAACGTCGCGAACGCCTGCGCGACCGGGGCCACCGCGCTGCGCGTGGCGATCATGGCGGTCCGGGCCGGGGAGACCGACACCGGCCTCGCCGTCGGTGTGGAGAAGCTCTCCGGCGCCGGCCTGCTCGCCGGCGGCAGACGCGTCGCGGGCGGCGACACCTGGGCGCCGCAGGGCCGTTTCGGTGCCGTCGCCGCGCTCGACGGCCGGATCGGCACCGAGACGATGCCCGGCGTGTTCGCGCAGATCGGCATGGAGTACGACCACAAGTACGGCGGTGCCGACTTCGAGCTGTTCGCGCGGATCTCGGAGAAGAACCACGCCCACTCGACGCTGAACCCGCTGGCCTCCTACCAGAAGCGGTTCACCCTCGAACAGATCATGGGCGATGTCATGATCGCCTACCCGAACACCCGCCCGATGTGCTCGGCGAACTGCGACGGTGGCGCCGCGGCCGTGGTCGTCAGCGAGTCCAAGCTGCGCACCCTACCGCTGGAGCAGCAGCGCCGGGCCGTCAAGATCAGCGCCTCGGTGCTCACCAGCGACCCCTGGCAGGAGGCCTGCCAGGTGCTGCCCGACGTCAACACCCTCACCCGCCATGCCGCCGAACAGGCCTACGAGCAGGCCGGCGTCGGCCCCGACGACCTCGACCTCGTCGAGCTGCACGACTGCTTCGCCACCGCCGAGCTCGTCCACTACGACAACCTCAAGCTCTGCCCGCCCGGCGGCGCCGTCGACCTGTTCAACTCCGGCGCCACCTGGCGTGACGGCAGCATCCCGGTGAACGTCTCCGGCGGCCTGGAGTCCAAGGGGCATCCGGTGTCCGCGACCGGCATCGCGAACATCTGGGAGGTCGCCACCCACCTGCGCGGCGAGGCCGGCGACCGCCAGATCGCCGGCGCCCAGGTCGGCCTGGCGCACGTCATCGGCCTCGGCAGCGCCTGCGCGGTGCACATCCTCGAGAAGGCGGCGGCCTGAGCGTGTCCACTGACGTCGTGCGGCCCCTGCCCGCGCTGGTTCCCCAGACGGCGCCGTTCTGGACCGCGGGCGCGGACGGCATCCTGCGCCTGCCCAGGTGCGCCGCCTGCGAGGCGTTCGCGCACCCGAGCCAGACGACCTGCGGGCGCTGCCACGCCCTCGAGCTGACCTACGCGGACGTCGGTCCGGCCGGCGTCGTCGTCGGGTTCAGCGTGAACCACCAGCAGTGGCTGCCCGGTATGGTCCCGCCGTATGTCGTGGTCGTCGTCGAGCTCGACGATGCCCCGGGCGTGCGGCTCACCTCCAACCTGGTCGTCGACGACCCGGCGCGGGCCCGGGTGGGGCTCGCCGTCACCGTCGACTTCGAGCACCAGCGCGACGTCTGGCTGCCGGTGTTCCGCCCGTCCGGCGAACCGGACCGTCCCGGTCTCGTAACCGAGGCGCGGGTCACCCCGAGGCCGCCGGCGAGCGAGCGGCGCTTCGAGCGGGAGGTGGCGCTCACCGGCCTGGGCATGTCCGCCGTGGGCCGCCGGCTGGGGCGCAGCCCCGTGAGCCTCGCCGTCGAGGCCAGCCTCGCCGCGATCGCCGATGCCGGCCTCGAACCGTCCGACATCGACGGGCTGTCGACCTACCCCGGCTCCGGCCTGCCCGGCGGGATGAGCGAAGGCGGCGTGCCCGCGTTGGAGGAGGCCCTGCGGCTGCGGCCGACCTGGTTCAACGGCGGGATCGACCTGCCCGGTCAGACGGGTTCGGTCGTCGCGGCGATGCTGGCCGTCGCCTCCGGGCTGTGCCGGCACGTGCTGTGCGTGCGCACCGTCTGGGAGGCGACGCACACGGACTACCAGCGTCGCGGCCTGGTCGGCGGTGGCGGCGGCCGCATCGGGGGCGACATGCAGTGGCGGCTGCCCTACGGCGCCGTCTCCGCGGCCACCTGGATCGGCGTCGTCGCCTCGCAGTACCAGCACCGGTTCGGCGTCGACCGCGAGGTGCTCGGCCGGATCGCGGTCAACGCCCGCGCCGGCGCCGCCCGCAATCCCCACGCGGTCTACCGCGACCCGATCACGCTCGACGACTACTACGCCGCCCGCATGATCAGCTCGCCGTTCGGCCTGTTCGACTGTGACGTGCCCTGCGACGGCTCGGTCGCCGTCATCGTCTCCGCCGCCGACGCCGCCGCCGACGCCCCCCACGGCGCGGTCCGGGTCGAGTCGGTCGGCACCCAGATCAACGAGCGGGTCTCCTGGGACCAGGGCACCTTCACCCACGAGCCGCTGGTCCTCGGCCCCGCCGCGCACCTGTGGAGCCGCACCGACCTCACCCCGTCGGACGTCGACGTCGCCCTGCTCTACGACGGGTTCACCTTCAACTGCCTGTCCTGGCTGGAGGCCCTCGGTTTCTGCGGCGTCGGCGAGGCCGCGGACTTCGTCGGCGACGGCACGATGATCGGCCTCGGCGGCAAGCTGCCGCTGAACCCGCACGGCGGCCAGCTCTCCGCCGGCCGCCTGCACGGCTACGGGTTCCTCCACGAGGCGATCACCCAGCTGCGCGGCGCCGGCGGCGAACGCCAGGTCCCGGGCGCCGAGGTGGCCGTCGTCGCCACCGGCGGCGGCGCCCCCGGCGGCTGCCTCCTGCTCACCACCGACCGCTGACCACCACCGACCGCTGACCACCACCGACCGCTGACCACCACCGACCGCTGACCCCCGCCCGAACGCCTCGCCGGCACGAACCCACCGTGCACTGAACAGTGCACCGCGGTGCACCGCCTGTCCCGGCGGCCGGCCTCGGGCAGCTCAGCGGCCGCGAGGGGCACCTCACCGGGTGTGACCGGCAAGGATCGCCGCGACCTGGGCGTGGACGTCGCCGGGTGTCGGAGGGGGGTCGGGCTGGCCGGCGAAGAGCAGGTGGCCGGCGCCGACGAGGGCGGGGGCGAGCGCGTGGACGTCGGCGTCCGCGGCGAGGCGGCCCCGCTGGCGTTCGAGGTCCAGGTAGGACGCGAGCATGGCGGTGGCGTCGGTGAGCACGGGAATGCCGGTCGGCCAGGTCTGCCGCAGCCGGGCGCGCAGGCCGTCGCGGGAGATGACGAGGGCGACGATGGCGAGGGCGACGGGGCCGAACAGGTCGCTCAGCGCGGCCGCGAGGTTGTCGACGACGGTGCCGTGCCCGGCGCGTTCCCGCAGGGCAATGGCCTGGGCCTCGAAACGGGCGGCACAGTCGAGGACGAGTTCGGCGAGGAACGTGTCGAAGTCGGGGAAGTGGCGGTGCAGCACACCCTTGGCGCAGCCCGCCTCCGTGGTCACCGCCCGGCTCGTCAGGCCGTTCGGTCCGGCGCGCAGCAGGACCCGCTCTGCGGCGTCGAAAAGCTGAGCGCGCACGTCGCGCATCGCAACGCCGGTGGGCACCGCGTCTCCTGTCGTCTGTGGGTCGTTCGTTGGGGTCGTCTGTCGGGGCGACAGAGCGAGTGGGCGTGTGCCCATTTATAGTGGGCGGGTGCCCACTGAGGATGCCACGTCGGCCGCCGTCCGCGAGGCCCAGCCGCATCAGGCCCGTCACATCGCCGAGTCGTTCGGTTCGAATCCCGAGCGCTACGACCGGGTCCGCCCGCGCTATCCCGACGCCATGGTGCGCCGGATCGCGGCCGCGGTGCCCGGGCCGGACCTGCTGGCCGTCGGCTGTGGCACCGGGATCGACGCGCGGCAGTTCCAGGCCGCCGGCTGCCGGCTGCTCGGCATCGACCCCGATCCGCGGATGGCCGCGTTCGCCCGCCGTGGCGGTCTCGACGTCGAGGTCGCCACCTTCGAGGACTGGGACAGCGCGGGCCGGACCTTCGACGGCGTCGTCGCCGGCCAGAGCTGGCACTGGATCGATCCCGTGGCCGGCGCCGCCAAGGCCGCCGGCGTGCTGCGGCCCGGTGGCCGGCTGGCTGTGTACTGGAACGTGTTCGACCCCGCGCCGGACCTCGCCGAACGCTTCCGCGCGGTCCATGAGCGGGAGCTGCCCGACCTCCCGCGCAACCCCTGGGCGCGGTCCGCCATCAGTGCTTATCAGGGTGTGATCGACCAGGTCGCGGGCGGCATCCGGGACCGCGGCGGATTCGGTGAACCGGACCAGTGGCGCTTCGACTGGACGTGCGAGTACACCCGGGACGAGTGGCTGGAGCAGATGTCGACCTCGGGAGACGCGAACGTGCTCCCGCGCGAGCGGCTGGCGCGGCTGCTGGCCGGTCTCGGCGCGGTGATCGACGAGAGGGGCGGACGGTTCACGATGGGCTACGCGGCGATCGTCCTCACCGCGCGGGCGGTCGGCGCGCCCCGATGATGGTGCGCGCCGTGAATCTGGCGGTTCTTCGGACGGGGGAGTGGACCGGGCGGATGGGTCGTACCGGGATCGACAAACGTCCGGTCGCGGGGCCGGTCCGGGTCGGCGCGACTGGTCTGCGCGGTGACACGGTCTGCGACCGCCGTCATCATGGCGGCACCGACCGCGCCGGCTACGCCTTCGCCGAGGAGGACGTCGCCTGGTGGGAGGAGACGACGGGCCGCCGGCTGCCGCCCGGCAGCTTCGGCGAGAACCTCACGACGTCCGGGCTGGACGTCACCGGCGCGCGCCTCGGTGAGCGGTGGGCGATCGGCAGCGTCGTGTTCGAGGTGAGCGCGCCGCGGGTGCCGTGTCGGGTCTTCGCCGCGTTCTGGGACGTACCGGACCTCATCGGCCGCTTCATCCGCCGCGGCCAGCCAGGCGCCTACCTGCGGGTTCTCACCGAAGGTGAGGTCGCCGCCGGCGACCCGGTCACGATCGTCCACCGACCCGACCACGACATCACCGTCGGCCACGCGCTGCGCGCCCTGACCACCGAGCCGCACCTGCTGCCCGACCTGGCGGCGGCCCTCGGCGTCCTGCCCGAGGACGTACGGGCCACCGTCACGCGGCGTACCGCCGGCCCTGCGGTCCCCGCGGA
>NZ_JALKFU020000209.1 GCF_023242965.2 Frankia sp. AgKG'84/4 | reverse complement strand
GCTGGTCGCGGTCCTGCGTGCCACCGGCCCGGAGGGCACCCTCGCCCCGCCGCCCCTGCCACCCGCCGACCTGGCCGACCTGGCCGATCGCCTGACCGCGCGGCTGCTCGACGGCACGCTGGCGGCTGCTCCGGAACGGGAACGTGAGGGCCGGTGACGATCCCGCGGATCCTGGTGGACGTGGCGCGCCGCGGCGACGGATGGGCGGTGCGGGTTCACGGTTACGGCGACGGACCGCCGGCGGGGGTCGATCCCGTCGACGTCCGCTCGGAACACGAGATGACCGCCGTCATGGTGACGGACATCGACGGCTCACCGCGGCAGGTGCCGGCCATAGCGCGGACGCGACTCGATCAGCTCGCCAGCGAACTGCCCGCGCCCCTGGCCAGCCTGTGCGGTGGCGACGCCGAGGCGGTCCGCGGGCTGCTCGCCCGGGTCGCCGGGCTCGACCTGCGGCCAGGAGACGCCGAACTCTACGGCCGATGGCTGTTCGAATGCCTCCTCGCCCCGGTGTGGCCGGCGATCCTGCGCGCGGCCGGCGGCCACGGCCACGGGGTGGAGCTGGCGCTGCGGTGGCCGGCGGGTGACCGCGCGCTCGACAGTCTGGTGTGGGAGTCGATGCACGACGGCGCCGCGCCGCTGCTCGGGCACCCGCGGATCCTCGTCGCCGTCACCCGGGTCGTGCCGGCCGCGACGCCGGCGCCGGCGACGATCCGACGCGTGCCGCGGGTGCTGTTCGCGGCCGGCTCCGCGCTGGACGAGGCGGTGATCCGACCCGGCGCGATGTTCATGGGGCTGGTCCGCGCCTTCGAGGCGGAGGGGCTGTGCGTGTCGAGGCTGCTGGACCGGGTGACGATCACCGAGCTCGGCGAGGCCTGCGCCCGGCACGCACCCGACGTCGTACACCTCGTCGCCCACGGGGATGTCGCCCACGGGGATGTCGCCCATGGGGAGAGCGACGGCGATGGCTGGGATGACGCGAAAGAGCACGCCGCCCGCGACCGTCCGGTCATCCGGCTCGTGGACAAACCGGCGGGGGCGCGTCGGAACGACCCGCCGACCGGCTCGCGCTACGTCGATGCCGAGGCGCTGGCCCTCGCGCTGCGCGGACCGGCCGGCATGCCCGCCGCGGTGGTCCTCAGCGCCTGCGGCAGCGCTCTGCCCGCTCCGATGGGCGGCGCCGACGCCAGTGGCGGTGGCGGTGTGGCGCGGGCGGCTGGCCGGTCGATGGCCGCGGAGCTCGTCGAGCGCGGCGTGCCGATCGTCGTCGCGATGTCCGGCGAGGTCAGCGAGCAGGCCAGCCGGATGTTCGCCCGGGGCTTCGTCCGGGCCGTGCACGAGGGGGCGTCGGTGGTCGCCGCCTCGACGGCCGGCCGGCGGGCGGCCCTGCTGCACGGCGACCCGCCCAGCGGCTACCTGGACTGGGCGATGCCGACGCTGCTGCTCGCCGAGAACGTTCCGCCGGATCTGCGGCTCGTCGATCCCGCACCCGTCGCCCGGTTGCGCCACGTCGCGGAGAGCCTGGACCTGCGCCACGCGCCGATGTTCATCGGGCACGAGGCGATCCACGACACCGTGGAGGATCTCGCCGGCCCGGCGGTCGGGGGCGGTCCGGGCCTGCTCGCCGCGGTGGCGGAGCGCTCGATCAGCGGGCTCGGCGGCACCCGGCTGTTACGGGAGATCGGACTGCGGCTGCTGCGGCGCGGTCACCTGCCGCTGCTCGTCGGGCCGTTCGGGGACGGCGCCGCGCCGCAGGACGTGGGCGCGGTGGTCGTCCAGATACTGGCGAAGATGATTGCGGTCGCCAGCGCGCTGAGAATGGATCCTTTTCACCGTCGTCGGCCTGCCTTTCGGCGCGGCCTTCGCCATGCTCCAGGTGCTCGGTCAGAACTCGGCCCTGGCGCTGGCGATCGGGATGACAACGGCCCTCATATGTTCGGGCGGCCTGCTGGTGACCCGCTTCGGTCGACTCCTGATCCGCTCGCTGCGGTCATAGCGGCACCGGCGCTGGATCAAGCGTTGTCGCCGAGGCGTCGGTCCCGTCAGATTTCCGGGCGGGGCGGCGGGGGCGGGACGGCGCCGTGCATGGCGGTGAGGCCGCCGTCGGCGGCGAGGACGGCGCCGGTGATGTAGGAGGCGTCGGGGGACGCGAGGAACCAGATGGCGGCGGCGTGCTCCTCGGCGTTGCCCCAGCGTCCGAGTGGAATGCGGCGGGCGACGGCCTCGACCACGGTGGGGTCGGTGCGGTGGCGGGCCATGAGCGGGGTGTCAGTGAGGCCGGGGGCGATGGCGTTGACGCGGATGCCGTCGGCGGCGTGGTCGAGGGCGGCGGCGCGGACCAGGTTGAGCACGGCGCCCTTGGACGCGTTGTACGCCCAGTTGCCGGGGTCGGCGGCGAGGCCGGCGCTGGAGGCGGTGACGACGATCGCGCCGCCGCCGGTGGCGCGCATCGCGGGGACGACGGAGCGGATGCCGATCGCGACACCGCGGACGTTGACGGCGAGGATCCGGTCGAGCCGGGCGATGGCGTCCTCATGCTCCCAGGGCAGGGTGCCGCCGATGCCGGCGTTGAGGATCGCGGCGTCGAGGCGGCCGAACCGCTGCGCGGCCAGCCGTGCCATCGCCACCCCGGACTCCTCCTGGGTGACGTCCGCGACCAGCGTGACCACCGCCGGCCCGACACCCGCGGTGGCGCTGGTGAGGTCCGCGAGCCCGGCCTCGTCGATGTCCACGGCGACCACGCCGAAGCCCCGGGCCGAGAACAGGTGCACGCAGGCCCGTCCGATGCCGGACGCGGCACCGGTGATGACGACCGAGGGGATGCTCACTGCGTCCTCCAGTGGGCCCGGGCACGTGGCCCCGCCCGGGCGGCGGAGTCGGTCCGGTACGACGGGACAGCATCACCGATCAGGGCGACGGGCGTTGGCTGGACAGTGACCTCCCGACCTGCGATCAGCGATCGAGATTCCCGCCCTGTCGCCGAGGACACCGTGGGAGAATGCGCGGGGCTGGCTGGCGCGTCCCCGCCGGCGCGGGGCACCGGCTCCCTCGCCGCGGTCCTCGCGGCCGCCCTCGCCGTCCGACCGGCCGCACCCGGTACCCGGGCCGCGGTCGGCGTGGCACCCGCGGCGGCACCGCCGCCGTACGGCAGCCGGGTCAGTGTGCTTGACCGGCTGCTCGCCGGCTGGACGGTGCGTGAACTCATCGCGCACCTGTTCGCGGTGGACGGTCTGGTACTGGCCGCCGTCAGCGGCGACGCGGATGCCCCGCCGGACACCGACGCGGTGTCGAGGACGCACAGCGTGCTGGCCGAGGCGACGGCCTGGTCGCCGCGCGAGGTTCGGCGCCGCTGGTTTGACCGCGCCGAGCGGCTGAGCGACGGCGACGACACCGTCACCACCCCGGCATCCCGCCGAACCAGCCGCTGTCGGTGATCGGCGGGCCCGGCAACGACGTCATCTACTCCGGCAGCGGCGGCGCTCAACGGCGGCACCGGCACCGGCATCATCGACGCCGGCGTCGGCAGCGACACCTGCAAGAACGTCGAGACGGCGGTCAGCTGCGAGCTCGTCCCGAACTGAGGCGACCGAACCGGGCGGCACCCGGCCGTCCCGGCCACCGTCAGGCGGTCGGGCGGACCGGGGCGCCGTCGAAGAGGTCGCGGAAACCGCCGGGCGCGTACGGTCCGATGACGAGCTGCTCCAGCACCCCGAGGCCGCGCTGCTCGCCCCAGCTCGCCCGCATGACCTGCTGGACGTGGATGCAGTCGGACGAGAGCGTGTCGAGTTCGGCGGATCTGTGCACCTCGCCGCCGACCGCGAGTTCGTCATGCCACTTGCCGTGCGCCCAGATCGGGTGCAGGTAGCCGGCGCCCTTCATTCGGAAGGTGCGGATCGGTTCGAGTTCCACCGCGCCGGCCTCGCCGAGGTGCAGGGTCGCACCTTCGGAGCGGCGCAGGCCGGGGGCCCACCGCACCGCGTGGCGGGCGTCGCCGAGCCGCCGCGTGCCCGTGTCCGGGCCGAACACCGGACCACCGTCGTCGACCACGGGCAGCACCGCCGCGGTGCGTGACCGGGGCCAGCCGAACTCGTCCTCCATCGACATGAAGTGCAGGCACTCGTCGGCGAAGTTCAGCGGCGCCCACAGGAAGAACGTCTGCGGCCTGATCGACCGCGGCGCCATCGGAATGCGGTCGCCGAGGCCGCGCACCCCCCAGGAACGGTCCTTCGAGCCGACGACCGGCAGGCCTGCGGAGGTCGTCACCGGAACCGACTGGCCGCCGGCGGTGATCTGGCCGGTCCAGGCCACCATCTGCGTGGCCCGGGTGTTGTCCAGCAGCGGGTAGGCGCCGTCGAAGTGGGTCTGGCGTGGCTCTTCGAAGGCGGCGGTGCGGGCGACCGCGGTCAGCTCGGCCACCAGCCCGTGCTCCGGCGCGTTGACGCGGATTCGATTGACACGCAGCGGCTCCACGATCTCCACGCTGATCGGGCCGACGCGGGTCCGGGTCCGGTCGAGGGGGACCCGTCCGGAGGCGAACACCGACCGCTGGACGTCGTCGTGGACCACGGAGAAGGCCGCATCGATGATCCCGCGGTTCGGGTAGATGCCCATCGCGAGCGCGAAGAACATCTCCTCGTTGTAGCCGTTGAACCAGAACCGGTCGAAGTGGTCGGGGTGTCCGTTGCCGACGTGCGCGACGGGCAGGGACGTCTGGTGCACCGGGTAATCGTCGAACGGCGTAAGCATCCGGGGCTCCCCTTCGAGCACGGCGCGCGGCCGGGTCCTGCCCACCGGTGGATCGCGCGGAGTCCGCCGGACAGTTCGGATCGTAGGCGACAGCTTCGCGAGGCGCACCGTATGTCCGCCGTGGACAGGTCCACCGTGGAACCACCGAGACGACGCAGGGTCGGCTGGTGCACCGGCGGATCGTCGGATCGCGCGCGGCGAACAGGACGGAATGTGGCGCGAAACCGATGTGTCCGCCGGGTGCCGACGGAATACCTTCCTGCTCGGCGGATCCGGTGCCGCGGCACCTGTCCGAGTCGGTCCCCGCGGGATACCGCGCTGGAATAGGACCTGATTCGGCAATACCGAGGTAAGGAACGGGTAGCAATTCCGGGGACCTGCGAACGGGGGCTCCGTCGCGGGGTCGGCCGTTCGCGTTACCCCTCGCTGACCGCGGTCCATCTGCGGTCGTGGGACATCGCCGCGCCGAGATCCTGCAGGCGCCGCAGCGCCGCCGTCACCTCGGCGGCGGGGAGGTTGAGCGCACGGGCCAGCGCGCGGGCGCGTAGTGGCTGGTCAGCACGGGTGAGCGCGGCCCGTACCCGGGTGCCTGTCCGGTCCGGGCGGCCGGGATTCCCGGCACCCGGCCGCCGCTCCTGGTGAGGCAGATCGAGGCCAATTAAGCTGCATTCCGGGCCGACCTTGGTGACGGGATCCACATAATGCACTGGGTCACCCTCCTGAAAGTAGCGTCACCCCTAACGATGCAGCACGGAACGGGTTTTCTAAATGCGACCTCCATCGCGTCACCCGAGGTAATTATCCTAGTACGGTAGGTGCGCGTTTCCGGTCCGGTTCAGCCGGCGAGTCGGGCGTCGAACCAGGCCTGCAACGTGGCCGTCCAGTGATCGGTGATCGCGCGCGGGAAGACCGTGAAGCCGTGTGGCAGGAAGGGGGCGACGAACAGCTCGGTGCGGCTCACCGCCGCCCAGCGGTGCGCGAGGTGGAGGGTCTCGTCGAGCAGAGGGTCACCGGAACCGACCGAGAACAGCGCCGGCGGCATGCCGGCGAGGTCGGCGAACACGGCGGTGTGGTCGGGCGGCGTCAGTGGGTGCTGGCCAGCGCGCCCTGGGTCTCGCGGGCGCCGACGGGCGCCGGCTGGGGTGCGGCGGCCCGCGCGGCGACCGTGCGCGTCACGACCGAGTTCAGCAGCTCGCCGGCCCGGACCGCGACGTTGGACAGCAACGTCGAGGAGATCCCGTGCGAGTGTTCGGTGGCGCCGAGCACGTACAGGTCGGCGTTGGCCGGCGGCTCGGTGACCAGCCGGTAGTCGCGGTCGACCAGGGGCCGGCCGGCGGCGTCGAGCTGGCAGTGCCCGGCCATCGAGCCGAGGATGCGGCGGGTGTCCCGGGAGCGGTAGCCGGTGGCGAACACGATGATGTCCGCCTCGACGGTCTCGCGGGAGCCGGTGGGCAGGAACTCGACGTCGACGGCGACGCCGTCGTCGAGGCGGCGCAGCTCGGCGACGCGGGAGGCGCGCATGATGCGCAGCCGCTGCCGTCCGTGCACCTTCTCCTGGTAGACGCGGCGGTACAGCTCGTCGATGAGGTCGATGTCGACGACGGAGTAGTTCGTGCCGCGGCTGTAGGCGCTGAGCATCTCCTTCACCGGCGGTGGCGAGGCGTAGTAGTCGTCGACGGCGGACGGGTCGAAGATCTGGTTCGCGAACGCGCTGTTGTCCGCCGGGCTGTAGCCGTACCGGGCGAACACGGCCGCGACCTCGGCGCGCGGGTATCGGCTGTGCAGGAACTCGGTGACCTCCGCCGCGCTCTGGCCGGCGCCGACGACGACGAACCGGTCGCGGACAGCGGGGGGCAGGTTCTCCACCCGGGCGAGCAGATCATGGTTGTGCCACACCCGCTCGTCCAGGTCGACGCCGGGCGGCAGGCTCGGCTCGAGGCCGACGGCGACGACGACGTTGCGGGTCCGGCGAACGACGGTCCGACCGTCGGCGCACGCGCCGATGACCTCGATGAAGGCCATCTCACCGTCGACGAGGACGGGACGCATGTCTACTACACGAATGTCGTACTCGACGACGTCGTCGAGCCGGCGCGCGGCCCATTCCAGGTAGTCGTGGAACTCCTGCCGCAGCGGATACATGGTCTTGTGGTTGATGAAGTCGACCAGCCGGTCCTGCTCGTTCAGGAACGAGAGATAGCTGAAGTCGCTGACCGGGTTGCGCAGGGTCACGAGATCCTTGAGGAACGAGACCTGCATGGTCGCCCCCTCGAGGAGCATGCCCCGGTGCCAGCCGAAGCGCGCCTGCTGTTCCAGGAAGCTGATCCGCAGCTTCTCGCCAGTGGGGGCGCTCGCGTTGTACTCCCTCGCGGCGATCGCGAGGGCCAGGTTCGACGGTCCGAAGCCAACTCCGACGATGTCCAGAATGCCGTTGTCCGCGGATGCCGGACGTCCTGCCACAGTCGATCCTCCGGTCCGTAGAAGCGCTCTTACTTTTGGCGACGAGACCTGTACGTTTAGTAAATTTAAGGTAACCTAACTTATCTTCGGGACGACCCTTCTCGCTGTCAAGCCATCTCTCGGGAAATGTCGGTCGAGGCGACCCGGAGTGTCGATCGCGCGGACCGGTAGGTCGGCGGAGCTGGACGAGAGGGCTCAAAGCCGGCTAGCGTGCCACGTTGGCAAGTAAACCTATCTTTACCTGACGGCGGATTGTGGGGGTGGGGAGTGGGGTCTGCGGTTCCTGGGTTCGCCTCCGCCCGCGGGGTGGACGCGAGCGTGACCGGCGCGACCTCCGCGCCCCCACGGGCGAGCACACCCGCGGCGGCGCCAGCCGCGGTCCCCACCCCGAACGCGGCCCAGCCAGTCCGGGGCGGCCTGCGCTCGGCGCGGGCGCGGGCCGCCGCGCTGGTCGGCGCCGTGCTGGCCCTGGC
Source organism: Frankia sp. AgKG'84/4 (assembly GCF_023242965.2). Lineage (GTDB taxonomy): Bacteria > Actinomycetota > Actinomycetes > Frankiales > Frankiaceae > Frankia. The sequence goes on along the minus strand of NZ_JALKFU020000209.1, from coordinate 607 downwards.
CGGGATGTGCCTGCTCAGCCTGTGGGTCGGAGCCAACCATCTGGCCCTGCCGGTGGTGTGGCGGGTGCTGTGGCACGACGACGGCTCGCAGGCCGCGCTGATCGTGCACGACCTGCGTGTCCCGCGGACCCTGCTCGGCCTGTCCGTCGGTGCCGCACTGGGCGCGGCCGGCGCGCTGACCCAGGCCCTGACCCGCAACGACCTCGCCGAACCGGGGATCCTCGGCCTCGGCTACGGCGCCGCCGCCGCCGTCGTCACCGGCATCTCGGCGTTCGGCGTGCTGAGCCCGGCCGGCTATGTGTGGTTCGCCTTCGCGGGCGTCGGGATCACCGCCGTCGCCGTGTTCTCTATCGGCTCCGCCGGCCGGGGCGCCAGCCAGCCCGCCAACCTGGTGGTGGCCGGCGCCGCGGCGAGCGCCGTGCTCGGCGCGTTCGTCAACGCCGTGCTGCTGCTGGACACCCGTACCTTCGACCAGTTCCGGTTCTGGGACGTCGGCTCGCTGGCCGCGCCGGGCAGCGCCGCGCTGCGGGCCACCTGGCCGTACATCGCCGTCGGGCTGCTGGTGGCGATCGGCCTCGCCCGGCCGCTGAACGCGCTGGCCCTCGGC
>NZ_JALKFU020000208.1 GCF_023242965.2 Frankia sp. AgKG'84/4 | reverse complement strand
AGTTCGCCCTGCCCGGGGAACTCCTCGGCCTCGACGAGAGCGTGCAGGCAGACGTCGAGGACGGCACGGGTGCGGGGCTCGCCCAGGCCGCCGCGCTCACCAGCGCCTTCACCGGGCGTGGCCTGCGGGTCGTCCTACGGCTGGTGCCCGCCGCCGGCGAGGTTTCCTCGGTCGCCACACTCACCGCCGGTCTCGCCCGCCTGGCCGACCGGTTCCGGGACGAACCGGGCCTGCTCGGCTACGAGGTGGGCAGCACGGCCACCGCGGCCGGCGGGTCGGTCATCCGTGGTCCCGCAGCCTCTCCAACGCGGCCGCCAGGTCGGCCGGATCGGGGCTGGTGAACTCGACCCGCCCGCCGTGCGCGGGATGGTCGAAGGAGAGGTACGCGGCGTGCAGCCACTGCCGGGCCAGGCCCAGACGCTCGGAGAGGGTCGGGTCGGCGCCATAGGCGATGTCGCCGACGCAGGGATGGCGCAGCGCCGACATGTGCACCCGGATCTGGTGGGTCCTGCCCGTCTCGAGGCGGATCGAGAGCAGCGAGGCCGCCCGGAACGCCTCGAGGGCGTCGTAGTGGGTGACGCTGGGCTTGCCGTCGGCCATGACGGCGAACAGGCCGGGCCGGCGGGGATTGCGGTCGATCGGGGCGTCAACAGTGCCCCGCAGCGGGTCGGGGTGGCCCTGCACGACGGCCCGGTAGCGCTTGTCCACCTCGCGCTCACGGAAGGCCCGCTTCAGCTGGGTGTAGGCGTGCTCGCTCTTGGCGACGACCATGACGCCGGTGGTGCCGACGTCGAGGCGGTGCACAACACCCTGGCGCTCGGCCGCCCCAGAGGTGGAGACGCGGAAGCCGGCGGCGGCCAGCGCGCCGATGACCGTCGGGCCGGTGAAGCCGGGCGCCGGATGGGCGGCGACGCCGACCGGCTTGTCGACGACCACGATGTCGTCGTCGTCGAACAGGATGCCCAGGCCGTCGACCGGGGTCGGTTCCACCCGGACGGGCCGGGGCGGCGCCGGCAGGCACACCTCGAGCCAGGCGCCGCCGTGCACCCGGTCGGAGCGGCCGCGGACCCGGCCGTCGAGGCTGGCCTGGCCATCGTCGATCAGGGCGGCCGCCGCGGTGCGCGACAGCCCGAACATCCGGGCGAGGGCGGCGTCGAGGCGCACTCCGTCGAGCCCGTCGGGTACGGGCAGGGAACGCGTGTCCCCGGTGGCCGTCATTCGCCCGCCGGCCCGGTGGTGCCCGTCCGGCCGGTGGTGTCGTCGCCGAAGCGGCTGCCGTCGAGTCCGATGCCGCGCAGGGACAGGACCACCGCGAGGACGCCGCCGCAGACGATCGCCGAGTCGGCGACGTTGAAGATCGGCCAGTGGTGCAGGTGGACGAAGTCGACGACGTGCCCGCGCAGCGGGCCGGGGGCGCGGAAGATCCGGTCGACGAGGTTGCCCAACGCGCCGCCGAGCAGGGCGCCGAGCACCGCCGCCCAGCCGACCGAGCCCAGCCGCCGGGCGGTGAAGACCACCACCGCGATCACGGCGAGCGCGACCAGGCTGAGGATCACCGTCGCGCCGCCGGCGACGCTGAACGCGGCGCCGGAATTACGGGTCAGCTCGAGGTCCAGGATCCCGGGAACGATGCGGACCGGGCCGCGCCCGGACAGCTCGGACACCGCGATGTGCTTGGTCACGATGTCGAGCGCCAGCAGGATCGCGGCGGTCACGGCCAGCGCGACGACGGGGCGCCGGCTGCCGGAACGCCGGGCGTCGGGACGCGCCGCCGATCCGCTCACGGCGGCCGGACCGCGGCCGGCGGGATCTTCGGACACGCTGCTCCCGATGGTAGTTATCTGCCCAGCGCAACCACTCTACGGGCCACCCCGGCGCGGCGGATCCGACGGGCCCGTCGACTACACTTGCCGAGCAGCGGCACGGCGTCGACGGGGACGAGTAGCGGCGGGCGCAGCCCGAGCGAGCCGGGGTTGGTGGAAGCCCGGCGGCCAGCGCGTCGCGAAAGATCACCCCTGAGCTGCCGGCAGAACCGGGCCCGTCGGCAACCCCGGCACGGCCCGCAGTAGATCCGGCGGTCGCGCACCAACGAGTGGCCGTCTCGCGGTCCGGCGCCCGTCTTGCGGGCGGCCCGTCCCGGGAGGCGCGCAAGGAGGGTGGTACCGCGGTACCCCCGGCTCCCGAGGGGGCGCGGCGGCGGGTCGAGCCCGCCGGTGCCCCCGCTCAGAGCTGGTGGCGTCGTCCCTCTGGTGACAGCCGATGCCAGCGACGACGACCGAGGGAAGACCGGGTCCGCCACGATGAACACCACGCCGCCCACGCCCAGCTACGCGCCGCTGCCGGCGCAGGTGGACCTGCCCGCTCTCGAACGCGAGACACTGGCGCGCTGGCGGGACACGAAGGTCTTCCACCGCTCGCTGGAGGCCACCGCCGACCGGCCGCTGTGGATGTTCTACGAGGGCCCGCCGACCGCCAACGGCCGCCCCGGCGCCCACCACGTCGAAGCCCGGGTGTTCAAGGACATCTTCCCGCGCTACCGGACGATGAAGGGCTTCCACGTGCCCCGGCGCGCCGGGTGGGACTGCCACGGCCTGCCCGTCGAGCTGGCGGTCGAGAAGGAACTCGGTTTCACCGGCAAGAGCGACATCGAGGCCTACGGCGTCGCCGCGTTCAACGAGCGCTGCCGCGAGTCGGTGCTGCGCCACGTCGCGGACTTCTCGGCGATGACCGAGCGGATGGGCTACTGGGTCGACCTCGAGGGCGCCTACCGCACGATGGACACCAGCTACATCGAGAGCGTGTGGTGGTCCCTGCGGCAGATCTTCGACAAGGGCCTGCTGGTCGAGGACTACCGGGTCACCCCGTACTGCCCGCGCGACGAGACACCGCTGTCCGACCACGAGGTCTCCCAGGGCTACGAGGACGTCGAGGACCCGTCGGTCCACGTCCGTTTCCCGCTGGTCGCCGACGACCTCGGCCTGGCCGCGCGGGGCGCGCGGCTGCTGGTGTGGACGACGACGCCGTGGACGCTGGTGTCGAACACGGCGGTCGCGGTGCACCCCGAGGTCGACTACGCGCTGGTGCGGGCCGCCGACGGCGAGCTGGTCGTCGTCGCCGAGCCGCTGGTCACCGCGGCCGTCGGCGAGGAGGCCGAGGTGCTCGAGCGGTTCCGCGGGTCGGCGCTCGCCGGCGCCCGCTACGAGCGTCCCTTCGAGCTGCTGCCCGCCGAGCTGTTCGCCACCGGCACCGGCACCCCGCACACCGTCGTGCTGGCCGACTACGTCACCACCACCGACGGCACCGGCCTGGTGCACCAGTCGCCGGCGTTCGGCGCCGAGGACCTCGCGGTCTGCCGGGCCGCCGGCCTGCCGGTGGTCAACCCGATCGGCACCGACGGCCGCTTCCTCCCGGACACCCCGCTGGTCGGGGGGCTGTTCTTCAAAGACGCCGACGCGCCGCTCACCGAGGACCTGCGCGCCCGCGGCCGACTGTGGCGCGGCCAGATGTTCACCCACAGCTACCCGCACTGCTGGCGCTGTCACACCCCGCTGATCTACTACCCGTTGCCGTCCTGGTACATCCGCACCACGGCGATCCGCGAGCGGCTGCTGGCCGAGAATGCCCGCACCGACTGGCACCCGGACCGGATCAAGGACGGCCGTTACGGCGAGTGGCTGCGCGGCAACGTCGACTGGGCGCTGTCGCGCAACCGCTACTGGGGCACGCCGCTGCCGATCTGGCGCTGCGCCGCTGACCCGACCCACCTGACGTGCGTGGGGTCGCTGGCGGAACTGTCCGAGCTCGCCGGGCGCGACCTCGCCGCCCTCGACCCGCACCGCCCGTTCGTCGACGACGTCACCTTCCCCTGCCCGACCTGCGCCGCGACGGCCCGGCGGGTACCGGAGGTGATCGACGTCTGGTACGACAGCGGCGCGATGCCGTTCGCCCAGTGGGGTGCGCCGCACCGGGGCGCCGACGAGTTCGCCCGCCACTACCCGGCGAAGTACATCTGCGAGGCGATCGACCAGACCCGCGGCTGGTTCTACACGCTGATGGCGATCGGCACGCTCGTGTTCGACCGCTCCTCGTACGAGACGGTGCTCTGCCTCGGGCTGCTCCTCGACGCCGAGGGCCGCAAGATGAGCAAGCACGTCGGCAACGTCCTCGACCCGTTCGAGCTGTTCGAGCGGCACGGCGCGGACGCGGTTCGCTGGCTGATGCTCGCCGGCGGTTCCCCCTGGTCGGACCGCCGCGTCGGCCATGAGGCGATCGAGGACATCGTCCGCCGGGTGCTGCTGACCTACTGGAACACCGCGTCGTTCTTCGCCCTCTACGCCGGCGCCGCCGGCTGGCGCCCGGGCACCGGGACGCCCGCGAAGCCGCCGGCGCAGCGCCACGTGCTGGACCGTTGGGCGCTGTCCGAGCTCGCCGACACCGTCGCCGAGGTGGACGACGCGCTCGCCGGGTTCGACTCGCTGCGCGCCGGGCGGCGCATCGCCCGGTTCATCGATGACCTGTCCAACTGGTATGTCCGCCGGTCGCGGCGGCGGTTCTGGGCCGGCGACCCCGATGCGCTGAGCACCCTGCACACCTGCCTCGACGCGCTGACCCGGGTGATGGCCCCGTTCACGCCGTTCCTCACCGACTGGCTGTGGGCGCGGCTGCTGCGCGCCGACGACCAGGCACCGGACTCGGTGCACCTCGCCGCGTGGCCCGAGCTACCGGCCGGGCTGCGCTCCCCGGAGCTGTCCGTCCAGATGGACCTCGTGCGCCGGGTCGTCGAACTCGGCCGGGCGGCGCGGGCCTCCAGCGGCGTGCGGACCCGCCAGCCGCTGACGCGGGCGGTCGTCGGCGGCGGCGCCTTCGACACGCTGAGCGCCGAGCTGCGCGCGCAGATCGCCGAGGAACTCAACGTCACCGCGGTCGAGGCCGCCACCGCCGACGTCGTCGACATCACGGTGAAGCCGAACTTCCGTGCACTGGGACGACGGTTCGGTGCCACGACCAAGGCGGTCGCTGCCGCGATCGCCGCGGCGGGCGCTCCCGTCGATGGCCGCCTCACCGTCACCGTCGCCGGCGAGGGCATCGACCTCGCCGGCGACGAACTGATCATCACGGAGACACCGCGGCAGGGCTGGGCGGTCACCGCGGAGTCCGGGCTGTCCGTCGCGCTCGACCTGGAGATCACCCCGGAGCTGGCCCGCGCCGGGGTGGCCCGCGACGTGGTCCGGGTGCTGCAGGACGCACGCAAGGCCGCCGGCCTGGAGATCACCGATCGGGTGGACGTGCGCTGGTCGGCGACCCGTGACGACACCGCGCTCGCCCTGCGCGCGCACGGCGCCACGGTGGCCGAGGAGGTGCTGGCGGTCGCCTTCACCGAGGCAGACGAGGACCTGGCGTCGGCGGGCGTCGAGCTGTCCACGTCCGAGGAACTCGGCCTGCGCTTCAGTCTGACGCGCCGCGACCCGACGGCCGGCTAGGAGCTCGGCCCGGTGCCCGGCCGGGCGCGCCCTGCGGCCCAGTGGGGTCGGCGCGCTCGGCGGCCCGGTGCCGCAGCCGTCCTGCTGTCAGAGCCGGCTCGGCGTCCGCGCGCCCCTGGCCGGCGCCTGGTGCCGGCGACGGTTCAGGTGGAGCCGAGCCGGCGCCGGGCGCCGAGCGGCAGCAGCGCCGCGACGAGCAGGATAAGGATCAGCGAGGCGTAGACGAACCCGCTGCCGGCGAGAATGCCGACGACGGCCAGCACCGCACCTGCCACGAGCAACGCGCCACAGAGCGTCAGCACGCGGGCGGCCTACGTCGCGTGGGCCGGGCTGCGTCGCCGATCAGAAGTCCTGCATGCCGGGGCCCTCGCGGCGCGCGGGATCCATGTCGGGGCGGCCGTGACCGTTGTCGCGGGCCATGGCTCCGGCGGGCATCGGCGGGCCGGGCGGGAACGTCGGCTGGTGCGCCGGGTTCTGCTGCTGGACACCGCCGTTGGGGCCCATGCCGACCGCGGGGGGCGGGGTGGGGGCACCGGGGTTGAGGCCGGGGCGCTGCGGGCTGCCGGCACCGACGGCCGGCTGGGTCGGCATGCCGTCGAGGTCGCGCAGCTGCATCTCCAGGTAGGCCCGCAGCCGGGTGCGGTACTCCCGCTCGAACGCCCGGAGCTGCTCGACCTGGCCCTCCAGGCGCCGCTTGTCCTCCTCCAGGCCGCCGAGCTGCTCGGCGACGTGGGCACGGGCCTCACCGATGATGCGGTCCGCGTCCGCGCGGGCGTCGCGCCGCGCCCGCTCCGACTCGGCCCGCGCCTCGCGCAGCGCCTCGTCGGCGGTGCGCTGGGCGAGCACGAGGGTGCGCGCGACACGCTGCTCGATCTCGGCCTCGGAGACCTGGCCCGGACCGGTGCGCGCCGGGGCGGTGCCGCTGCCGACCGCGGGGATCACCGTGGTCGGGGCGCCGCTCTGCGGCTGCGGCTGGGGGGGTCCGGGGGGCGGCGCGGCCGCGCGCTCGCGGGCGACCTGGGCCGCCTGCGCCTGCATCTGCGCGAGCTGGCGACGAGCCTCCTCGACCTGGCGGCGCAGCCCCTGGTTCTCCTCCAGGATCTGCGCGGGCACGCCGGGGCCGCCGCCGCCGGAGCGGCGCGCCTCGTCGAGCTGGCGACGGATGTCGCTGTTCTCGTCGAGCAGCCGGGTCAGCTCCGCCTCGACCTCATCGAGGAAGGTGTCGACCTCATCCTCGTTGTAGCCGGTGCGGAACCGGGTCGGACTGAAGACCTTGTTCTGTACGTCCTGTGGTGTCAGAGCCACGTCGCCTCCTCGTGCGGCATCGCCGCTCCCCGAAGAGAGGGCGGTCTGCGGGCAGTCTGCCGCGCCCGCGTCAGCGGTGTGCACACAACCCCAGTCAGAGCCCCTGGGCGTAACCTCGCAGAACGAAGATCACCAGCAGGAGGACCACGTACCCGAGGTCAATCGAGGCGCCACCCACCCTCAAAGGGGGCAGGATACGCCGAAGGAGCCGTAACGGGGGGTCAGTCACCGTGTACACGAGCTCGAAGAGCAGCAGCAGTGGCCCGGACGGCCTGATCCTACGACCAAGGGATTCGATCAGATCGATGAACCACCGGGCGATCAGCAGCAGGGCGAAGAGCAGCAGCAGCCATGAAAGAAGAAGTCCTAGCGTGCTGATGGCGCTCTCTCCTGATGTGCAGGGGGATGCGTCACTGGTGAGGACTCTCCATCATGACTGGTTGTAGAACCCACCCTCACGGATGCGTCGCTTGTCCGTCTCGGTGACCTCGACGTTATATGGCGAGAGCAGGAAGACCTTGTTGGTCACCTTCTCGAGGTCGCCACGCAACCCGAAGATCAGCCCGGCGGCAAAGTCGACCAGCCGCTTGGCGTCGACATCGTCCATGTCGGTGAGGTTCATGATGACGGGGGTACCGTCCCTGAACTCCTCTCCGATCTGCCGCGCCTCATTGTAGCTGCGTGGCTGGAGGGTCGTGATCCGGTAGGGGTGCGGCTCCTCGACGGGCGCCACCCGGCGCACCGGCATGGGGGCGGCGGGGCGCAGCGGCTCGACCGGCGGACGTCGCGGCATGACAGCCGACTCCTCCCGTGCGTCGATCCGACGGACCGTGCGGTCCATCGGGACCGGTTCGTGCATGGCACGCCGGTCATCATGACCGACCGCACGACCGTCGTCGTCGTAGTCGTCGTCGAGATAGTCGTCATCCTCCTCGGCCAGACCGAGGTAGACCATCGCCCTGCGCCCGAGCCCCATGGGCGCGACTCTAAGGGACACCAGGCCGTTCACCGAACAAAGCGGTCCCGATCCGTAGGTGTGTCGCGCCCTCGGCCACGGCCGCCTCAAGATCGCCCGACATCCCGGCGCTGACCACGGTGGCTCGAGGGTGGTCCGCGACCAGCCGTTCGGCGACGGCTCGCAGTTTCGCGAATGCGGGACGTGGTGGTTCGCCACGAGGAGCAACCGCCATCACCCCCCGCAGTGTCAGCCCGGGGGCCTCCTCGACGAGTTCGGCGAGGGCTGGCAGGTCGCCCGGATCGATGCCGCCCCGGCCCGAACCGGCAACCCCGGCCGGAGTCGACCCGCCGGACCCACTCCGGACTTCCAACAGAACCTGCAGGCACACCGACAACGGATACCCCCGCTCGACCGCGAGCCGCGACAGCACGGGGACCAGCGCCGGACGATCCACCGACTGCACCCAATCAGCCCAATTAAGGACGGATCGGGCCTTGTTGCGCTGAAGTTGACCCACGAAGTGCCAGACCGGCCCGCCACCCGGCGCGCCCGCCGGTCCGGC
>NZ_JALKFU020000207.1 GCF_023242965.2 Frankia sp. AgKG'84/4 | reverse complement strand
CTCCGGCGCCGTGGCGCGCCGCGCGGTCGGCGAGGTCGGCGGCGAGCAGCGCCGCGCCCATCGCCAGGTCCGCGTCCGAGCGGTGCTCGACCCGGTGGATCTCCGGGAAGGCCGCGCGCAGCCGCCGGGCGACCAGCGGCAGGTAGGTGACGCCGCCGGAGAGCAGGACGCGGGACAGGTCCGCCGGCGACGCCGGCACCGATCGCAGCGCCCGGCGCAGCGCCTCGACCGAGTCCTCAATCGTCGGGCCGACCAGCGTCTCCAGCTCGGCGCGGGTCAGCGTCACCGAGGTGTCAACGCCGGGCAGCGCGATCGCCAGCTCGACCTCGTCCTCCTCGGCGAGGATCTCCTTGGCCTGGGCGGCGTCGCGGCGAAGGCGCTCGAGCGCGACCCGGGTGGCGGGGTCAGCCCGGTCCAGCCCGGTCGAGGCGATGCCGGCGTGGGCGAGCGCGCGGTCGACCAGCAGGGCGTCGACGTCGAGCCCGGCGCCGTGGCGCAGGCCCGCGGGCGCGCCCACGACCTGGAAGCCGAACGGGGAGAAGGACAGCACCGCGGTGTCGAGGAAACCGGCGCCGAGGTCGTACCAGCCGACGAGGTCAACGGTCTGGGTGACCGAGGCACGGGCGAGCAGGGTGCCCATCGCGTCGGCCGCGGCCACGGCCGTCACCGGCATCGCCAGGCCGGAGAGCTGGGCGGCGGCGTCGGCGAAGGCCTCCCGCCGCGACGCCGGCCAGAAGCTCGGATACGTCACGACGACCTGGTCGGGCGGACCGCCGAGCTGCTCCGACGCCGTCGTCACCAGGTAGGCGACGAACCGGCCGAGCAGGCTCTCCCTGCTGTACGCGGCACCGCCAAGCAGCACCTGGCCCTCGTCACCGAGGCGGCGCAGCAGGTCGGTGGTGGCGCGGTCCGGGTCGGTCCGGGCCCGGCGCTGCGCGCCGCGGGCGAACAGGGGGCTCGTACCCTGCGGCGCGTAGACGACCGACGGCAGCCGCCGCTGACCGCCCAGTTCGAGGACCCGGGGCCAACCCCCGTCGGCGATCCCGACGATGGTGTGCGCGGTCCCGATGTCGATGCCTAGCTGATAACCCACCGCGTCTCCCGACCATGCCGTCACGGGAGCCATCCCCCCACGGGAAGCACCCCCGACCACCGGCATCTCTATTGACCCGGATGGTGGGCATATCGTAAGGCACCTGACCTGCGTTTACGTATGTCCGGTGGCGGACACAGAAACCAGTGATCGATCTGAACCGGGCCGGCCTGGCCGGCCTGGCCGGTCGGCGCGAGGTGAGGTGGGGCGGCTCCCCGCGGGCCTCCCCACCTCACCGGGTCGGGGCGCGATCAGCCGCTGACGCGGTCCGGCTGGGAGTAGGCCAGCAGGGCCGGACGGTCCTCGGACAGCACGTACCCGGCGGCGATGGTCGCGGCCGCGCTGGTGGCGTAGCGCGATTCGTAGTCCGCCCGGGACGGGTAGAGGGCGGCGAGGCGGGCGGCGGGCAGCGGCTTCGTGGAACCGAGCAGCAGGCAGACCGTCGACTGGGTCGGCCCGGGCTCACCGGAGAGCACGTCGACCGGGACGTCGACCGGCGGGGTGCGGATGCCGCCGAGCGCGATGCCGTCGGCGTCGCGCGTGACGCTGGTGGACGACCCGCTCTGGGACAGTGCGATGCGCGGCGCGGTCGCCGGCGCGTGGCCGGCGGTGACCCAGGTGATGAGCGCGCGCCAGGCCGCCTTGACGACCAGGTGCATCGGGCCGTTGTTGATCGGTACGCCGCAGTCGAAGCTCGACGCGGTCGGGCCGATCAGGTGGGCGTCCGCGTGGGCGGTGCCGGGGACCTCCCACAGGCGGAAACGGTCACTGTCGGGCTGGCGGGCCTTGGCGGAGTTGAGCAGCCCGGTCAGGTCCGTCTCCGTCTGGACGTCGAGCACCGGGGCGCTCTGGTCCGTGCGGAAGGTCGCCGGAGAGTTGAAGATCGCTCCGGCCAGGTCCGCGTTCTGCCCGGCGCCGACCAGCGGCAGGCCGGCGGCACCCCGGCTGTGCACGAAGAAGGCGTCGAAGGCCCGGGTCAGCGGTTGGACCCCGTTGTAGTACGTCGTCAGCGCGAAGGCCGACTGCGACTCGCCCGCCGCGATCACCTTCTGCGGCCGCAGACCGTCCAGGGCCGCGCCGGTGCGCAGGGCGCGGGTGATCTGGGTGTAGATGTCGAAGGAGAACCCGTCGCCGGGGTGCGTCAGGGAACCGTAACGGGCTGGGTCGATCGTCTTGAGTCCCTTGCCGGCCAGGCCCGAGGCGCCGGGTGTCGGGACGAGCACCGGCCCGCCCTCGATCCCGATCCGCTGGGCCGACACGCCGACCCAGATATCACCACGCCGGGTGAGCTCCTCGGACAGACTGGCCCACTCGGGATCGATATCGATGCCGCTACTGACATTGAGCCACTCGACGAGAACGTTGCCACTGAACTTCGTCGCCGCGGCCGGCCGGCGCACGATGATCCGGCTTTTGTACTGCGCGGTGCCGTTCGGCGTGAGGGTCCATCTGCCGTCGCCGCCGAGGCTGCCGGCGGCCTGGTAGGAGGTCGCCGTGCCCGACGCGGCGTATTCGGCCTGGGTGTAGCCGGCCTGGTTCAGGTCCACCGGGGTCGACTCCGCGATGAACGGGCCGTTCCCACCGGTCAACGGGTGCGACAGGTCCGCCACCGGCCCTGGGGCCGGCGGCGTCGGGGTCGGGATCGGGGTCGGGGTCGGGGTCGGGCCGCCGGTGCCGGGACCCGGTCCGGTGACCGGCAGGCAGGCGGTCGTCACGACCGCCAACCCGGCGACGAGCAGGGCGAGCGGCGCCACGGACGCCCACCGGCGCCGCCGCCCGCCGACTAACCGGCGATACGTCCGGGGCGAGCCCCCGGAATGCCTCATTGTCATGACTGACCCCGATCCCGCAGAGACTCGCTCGGCATCCAGGAGGACGACGGAATACCCCGGAGGTCGCAACAACAATTCCTGCGTGCGAATCCGAGAATGCAGCTTTACCCGTCGGTAACCTGACCGGCGATGGAATCATCGAAGTCTCGGCGCGCGGGAGTCAAGCGAACGACGGCGGGACCTGGCAGGGCCGGCCGCGGACCGCCGACGCCGATCGGATCCGGGCGTCCGGGGGGGCGGAGGGTCCCGGGCCCCAACCACCGACCCGACCCGCGCGGCCAGGGATGGCTCCGGGCCGGTCCGCTCGCGCGGGTCGATCGGCGGCCCCTCCGAACGGGCGGGGACGGGCGTGGCGGATGCGAACAGGAACGCGCACGAAGGTGCCCCGAGGGTCCGTCGGTGCCCAGTGCGCCGCGGCGCACTGGTCCGTACACGGTGGTTCGGCGTGGACGCGGGTCAGTCGGTGGCGGCGGGGCCGGGCGGCGCTTCGTTGAAGGCGTCGAGGATCGCGTCGGCGGCCAGCGCCGGGGTGAGGGTGCCCTCGCGGACACGGCCCTCGAGGTCGGGGGTGATCTCCCGGACGCGTGGGTGGGAGCGCAGCGCGTTGGTGAGGCGGTCCTGGACCATCGCCCAGGTCCAGTCGACCTGCTGGCGGCGGCGGCGGGCGGCGAGCGCGCCGGTGGCGTCCAGGGTGTCCTGGTGGGAGACGATCTGCGCCCAGACGGTGTCGATGCCCGTGCGCTGCTCGGCGCTACAGGTCAGCACCGGGGTGTTCCAGTCGCGCGGGCCGGAGGCGCCCTGCAGCATCCGCAGCGCCCCGGCGAGTTCGCGGGCGGCGCGGCGGGCGTCGAGTTCGTGCGGTCCGTCGGCCTTGTTCACCGCGATGACGTCGGCGAGTTCCAGGACACCCTTCTTGATGCCCTGCAGCTGGTCGCCGGTGCGGGCCAGGGTGAGGAACAGGAAGGTGTCGACCATCTCCGCGACCGTGGTCTCCGACTGGCCGACGCCGACCGTCTCGACGACGACCACGTCGTAGCCGGCCGCCTCCATGACGACCATCGCCTCCCGGGTCGCTTTCGCGACGCCGCCGAGGGTGCCGGCGGTCGGCGACGGGCGGATGAACGCCGCCGGGTCGATCGAGAGCGCCGCCATCCGCGTCTTGTCGCCGAGGATGCTGCCGCCGGTGCGCGTCGAGGACGGGTCAACGGCGAGCACCGCCACCTGATGCCCGCGGCCGGTGAGCATCGTGCCGAGCGCGTCGATGAACGTCGACTTGCCCACGCCGGGCACGCCGGTGATGCCGACCCGCCGCGCCTTGCCGGCGTGCGGCAGCAGGCTCACCAGCAGCTGCTGCGCCAGTTCACGGTGGTCGGCCCGGGTGGACTCGACCAGCGTGATGGCCCGCGCGATCCAGGTACGCGAGGCGGCCAGCACGCCGTCCGCGTACTCGTTGATGTCGATCGTTCGACGGCTCACGATGCGAGAGATGCCATGGTCGGGCGGGCGCGTCAGGCGGCCGCGTGGCCGAGCTGTTTGGCCAGGCTCGCGAGCAGCTCCAGCGCCGCGTCGGCGATGACCGTGCCGGGCGGGAAGATCGCCGCCGCGCCGGCGGCCCGCAGCTCGTCGAAGTCGCCCGGGGGGATGACCCCGCCGACCACGATGAGGATGTCGGACCGGTCCAGGGCGGCGAGCTCCTCGCGCAGCGCCGGCACCAGGGTGAGGTGCCCGGCGGCGAGCGAGGACACGCCGACGATCTGCACGTCCGCCTCGACCGCCTGGCGGGCGACCTCGCCGGGCGTTTGGAACAGCGGGCCGACGTCCACGTCGAAGCCGATGTCGGCGAAGGCGCTGGCGATCACCTTCTGGCCACGGTCGTGGCCGTCCTGGCCCATCTTCGCGACGAGGATGCGGGGGCGGCGGCCCTCCTCGCGCTCGAACGTGGCGGCGGCCTCGCGGGCGGCGGCGACGTTTCCGGCGGATCCCGCCTCTTCCCGGTACACCCCGGAAATGGTACGGATCTGGCCGGAGTGGCGCCCGTAGACCTTCTCCAGGGCGTCGGAGATCTCCCCGACGGTGGCCCTGGCGCGGGCCGCGTCCACAGCGAGGGCCAGCAGGTTCTGCTCCAGCCCCGGTCCGCGGCGCCCGTCGCGGGCGGCGTCGGCGGCGGCCGTCAGCGCGTGCAGGGCCGCCTCGACCGCGGCGCCGTCGCGTTCGGCGCGCAGCCGGTGGAGTTTCTCGATCTGCTCGGTGCGCACCGCCGAGTTGTCGACCTTGAGGACCTCGATGGCCTCGTCGGCGTCGACCCGGTACTTGTTCACGCCGATCAGCGGCTGGCGGCCGGCGTCGATGCGCGCCTGGGTGCGGGCGGCGGCCTCCTCGATGCGCATCTTGGGGATGCCCGCGTCGATGGCCTGCGCCATGCCGCCGGTCGCCTCGACCTCGCCGATGTGCGCCCAGGCCCTGGCCGCCAGGTCGTGGGTGAGCCGCTCGACGTAGTGGCTGCCGCCCCACGGGTCGATGACCCGGGTCGTGCGCGACTCCTGCTGCAGCAGCAGCTGGGTGTTGCGGGCGATGCGGGCGGAGAAGTCGGTGGGCAGCGCGAGCGCCTCGTCGAGGGCGTTGGTGTGCAGCGACTGGGTGTGGCCCTGGGTCGCGGCCATCGCCTCCACGCAGGTGCGCACCACGTTGTTGAACACGTCCTGCGCGGTCAGCGACCAGCCCGAGGTCTGCGAGTGGGTGCGCAGCGACAGCGACTTGGCGCTGGTCGGGTCGAACTGCTTCACCAGCCGCGCCCAGAGCAGGCGGGCGGCGCGCAGCTTCGCGACCTCCATGAAGAAGTTCATGCCGATCGCCCAGAAGAACGACAGCCGGGGGGCGAACGCGTCGATGTCCAGGCCCGCGGCCAGGCCCGCCCGGATGTACTCCACGCCGTCGGCGAGGGTGTAGGCGAGTTCCAGGTCGGCCGTCGCGCCGGCCTCCTGCATGTGGTAGCCGGAGATGGAGATCGAGTTGAACCGGGGCATCCGCTGCGAGGTGAACGAGAAGATGTCCGAGATGATCTGCATCGAGGGCTGCGGCGGGTAGATGTAGGTGTTGCGGACCATGAACTCTTTGAGGATGTCGTTCTGGATGGTGCCCGCGAGCTGCTCGGGCGCGACCCCCTGCTCCTCGGCCGCGACGATGTAGAGCGCGAGCACCGGCAGCACGGCGCCGTTCATGGTCATCGACACGCTCATCTTGTCCAGCGGGATGCCGTCGAAGAGCTGGCGCATGTCGAGGATCGAGTCGATGGCGACGCCGGCCATGCCGACGTCGCCGGTGACCCGCGGGTGGTCGGAGTCGTAGCCGCGGTGGGTCGGCAGGTCGAAGGCGACCGACAGGCCCTTCTGGCCGGCGGCGAGGTTGCGCCGATAGAACGCGTTCGACGCCGCCGCCGTGGAGAAACCGGCGTACTGGCGGATCGTCCACGGCTGGGTGACGTACATCGCCGGGTACGGCCCGCGCAGGTACGGGGCGACCCCCGGGTAGGTACGCAGGAAGTCGAGCCCGGCGGTGTCACTGGCCGTGTACAGCGGCTTGACCGCGATGCCCTCCGGGGTGTCCCAGGTCAGGGCCTCGACGTCCTTGCCGGTCTCCGCCTCGACGGCGGCGCGCCACTCGGGCTCGGCGGCGTCGGCGGCGGCCGGCACCGTGCCGAGCTCGACCTTGGAGAAGTCCGGGATCGCGGTGGAACGCGAATCCGAGCTGTCGACGGTCATCAGGCCACTCCCGCCTCGGCCAGCGTCGCCTGGAGAACGACGACGGCGTTGCATCCGGTGAACACGTATCCGTCGATGCCCGCGTCCGCGTCGGACTGGGCGCGCGAGCCTGGTTGGCCCGCGAGCCACACCTGGCGGGCGCCCGCCTCCCGCAGCGCCCGCGCGACACCGGCGGCGTGCTCGGCGTACACCTTGTCGCCGGAGCACAGGCAGGCGACGGCGGCACCGGCGGCGGTGAAGGCCGCCGTGATCGCCGCCGGGTCGGTGCCGACGCCGGACGTCGGGGTCTCGAAGCCGCCGGCCTGGAACAGGTTGGCGGCGAAGGTGGCCCGCGCCGTCGAGGCGGCGGCGCTGCCGAGGGTGACCAGGAAGACCACGGGGCGCGCGCCGGCAGCGGTGTGTGCGTCCGCGCGGGCGCGCAGCTCCTCGAAGTCGGCGTCGTAGTGGATCACCGGGAGGCCGGGGCCGGCGCCGGCGGGGGCCTCGATCGGCTCGGCCGGCAGCGGGGGCCGTTGCGGGAGTTTCTCCGCGACGTTCGGGAACTCGCTCACGCCGGTCAGCGGGTCGCCGCGGTGGGCGATCGCCTCCGCGCGGGCCGCCGCGGTGACGGCGATCCGCTCGGCGACCAGGCCGGCGCGCAGCGCCTCGACGATCCCGCCGGCCGCCTCGATCTCGGTGAACACCGACCAGGCCGCCTCGGCGAGGTCGTCGGTGAGCGATTCCACGAACCAGGAGCCGCCGGCCGGGTCGATCACCCGGATCAGGCTCGATTCCTCCTGCAGCAGGGTCTGGGTGTTGCGGGCGATGCGGCGGGAGAAGTCGTCGGGCTGGCCGAGGCGGGTGTCGAACGGCAGCACGGTGACCGCGTCCGCGCCGCCGACACCCGCGCCGAAGCAGGCCAGCGTGGTCCGCAGCATGTTCACCCAGGGGTCACGCCGGGTCATCATCGCCGTTGAGGTGACCGCGTGCTGGCGCTGGCCGCGGGCGGCCGGTTCGGCCCCGCAGACCTCGGCGACCCGGGCCCACAGCCGGCGCGCGGCGCGCAGCTTCGCGATCGAGGAGAACTGGTCCGCCGTGACCGCGTAACGGAACTCGAGCTGGCGCAGCGCCTCGGCCAGGCCGAGGCCGGCATCGGTGAGCGCCCGCAGGTAGGCGACCCCGGTGGCCAGCGACGCGCCGAGCTCCTGCGCGTCACTGCCGCCGGCGCGATGGTAGGGCTGCGCGTCCACGACGAGGGCGCGCACGCCGGGGAACTCCCGCACGCACCGGGCGGCGAGCGCCGTCGCGTCGTCGAGCCCCGGCACGTCCCCCGCCGCCACGCCGATCCGCGCAGCCCGGCCGATCGGGTCGGCGCCCAGGCTGCCGGCGAGCTGCGAGCCGGGCAGCCCGCGGACGGCCACGAGCCGGAACAGCTCCTCGGCGGCCGACACCGTCTCGGCGCCCGCGTCCAGGACGATCGGCGCGAGGTCGAGGTACACGTCGGCGAGGACCGTCCCGAGCGCGGCTACCGGCAGCCCGCCGGGCCCCAGCCGCAGCCACAGGGAGGTCACGCCGTTCTCGAGGTCGGTGAGAACGGCCTCGCCCGCCGCCTTCGCGTCCGGCCCGGCGTGCAGGGCGCGGACGTCCCAGCCGGTGGTGCCG
>NZ_JALKFU020000206.1 GCF_023242965.2 Frankia sp. AgKG'84/4 | reverse complement strand
GCCTTGCCTCGGCCCGCCGCGGCCGGGCCCGCCCTACCCGCCGAGCCGGATGGCCTGCCGGCCTACGAACCGGTGGCCGCCGGGCTCGACGGCACCGATCCGCTCACCGAGATGCTGACGGCCCCGGGCGGTCGGGCCACGCCGCCGCTACTGATCGCCCTGGTCAAGGGGCGCATCGCCCGGTTCGCCGACAGGGAGTCGCACTGCCCCGCGCCGCAGTCCCCGAGCAGCCTGTCCCACGCGTTCCAGCCGCCGGTCTGAGCGGACTGCTCAGACGTCAGCGAAGATCATATCGTGCAGCCTGGGCACGTCGCCGCGCCGCACCGCCCGCTGCGCGAAGGCACGGATGCCGGCCTGCTGGCGAGCCCCGAGCCGGAAGTCCAGGGTGGTGAAGTACCGGGCCAGCGTCGCCGGATCGAACACCTCGAAGCGGGCGGCCCGCGCCGCGACCTCCCGTACGTCACCGAGCGCGAGATCCAGGCCCGCGCGGAAGGCGTCGTGGACCTCCTTCACCACCCCTGGGTGGCTCTCGGCGAACGACCGTCGAGCGGCCCAGATCGCGAAGACCATCGGCAGGCCGCTCCACTCCCGCCACGCCGCACCCAGGTCGATCAGGCCGAGGGGATCTGCGGAGCCGCCGCGCTCGGCCTCGTAGGTGGCCCGCAGCGCCACGTCGCCGATGACGACGGCCGCGTCCGCCTCCCGCAGCATCAGCGGCAGGTCCGGCGGCATGGTCACATAGTCCGGCCGCCGGCCGTAGCGCTCCTCCAGCAGCATCCGCGCGAGCAGCACGCTCGTCCGTGACGTCGAGCCGAGCGCGACCGTGCGCACCTCGTCGAGGGGGACTGCGGTCGCCAGCACCACGGACAGCACCGGCCCGTCGGACCCGACGGCGAGATCGGGCAGGACCACGAGTTCGTCGGCGTGGCGCAGGTATTCCACCAGGCTGATCGGCCCGATGTCGAGATCACCGGCGACGAGCGCCTCGTTCAACCGGTCCGGAGTGTCCTTGGTGAGCTCGATGTCAAGCAGCGCACCCGAGTGGACGAGCCCCCAGTACAGCGGCAGGCAGTTCAGGAACTGGATGTGCCCGACCCGGGGCCGGACCTCGGTCAACGCTGCCCGCCGTGCCGGTTCTCCATCACCTCGAGCACGGCCCGCCGCTGTCGCAGCGCCAGCGGATAGCTGAGCAGGCCACTGACGGCGAGCGCCAGCACGAACGCGAGCAGGCCGCCCAGGCCCAGCAGCAGAACGACGGCGAGCACGACGCCGAAGAGCACCGCTCGGATGGCGAAGTAGCGCACGTTGATGCCCAGCAACCCACGTTCCGAACGGCTCTTGCGCGGCTCCATCAGGACCCTTTCTTCCTGGTCGTCTTCCGGCTCGGCACCCAGCCGAGTCGGCGCAGCACGGTCGGGAAGAACCCCAGGCCGAGGAACACGACGAGCAGCCCGAGCAGACCGGCGGGCCCGATCGCCAGGCCAACCCAGTCCAGCAGCACGTACACGGCGATACCGGGAACCAGAATGACCAGAAAGGCGAGCACGAAGATGGAGCCGATGCCGGGCGCTCCGGGTGGGCGGACCGGCCGGGGCCGCTGCGCGGGGCCGGCGCTCGGGATCGGTTCGTCGGTCGTGGTCGGTTCGTCGGTCGTGGCCATCAGGGTCGTCCCCGGCTCAGGCGTCGATGGAGGATGCGACCTCACGGCGGGCCGGGTCGGGCCTGTCGTACTCGCGGATCTCCTGGTAGCGGGTGTCGCGTTCGACCGGCCGGAAGCCGGCGTCGCGGATGATGGTCAGCAGGTCGTCCCGCGTCATCGTGGTGGGGGTGCCGAACCGGTCCGCGTCGTGGGTGATCTTGTACTCGACGACGGAGCCGTCCAGGTCGTCGGCGCCGAAGTTCAGCGCGAGCTGCGCCGTGGTCAGCCCGTGCATGACCCAGAAGCACTTCACGTGATCGACGTTGTCGAACAGCAGCCGGGACACCGCGAACGTCTTCAACGCCTCCGCGCCCGTCGCCATCGGCTGGTTCATCAACCGGTTACGGGGATCGCCGGCGGCGTCATGCTGGAAGCGCAGTGGGATGAACACCGCGAAGCCGCCCGTCTCGTCCTGCAGCTCACGCAGCCGGAGAATGTGGTCGACCCGGTGCCGCGGCTGCTCGACGTGGCCGTAGAGCATCGTGCATGGCGTGCGCAGGCCCTTGGCGTGCGCCAGCCGGTGGATGCGCGACCAGTCCTCCCAGTGGGTCTCATGGCCGACGATCTGCTGGCGGATCTCCCAGTCGAAGATCTCCGCGCCGCCGCCGGTCAGCGAGTCCAGTCCGGCGTCGATGAGCTCGTCGAGGATCTCGTCCGCGGACAACCCGCTGATCTTCTCGAACCAGTGGATCTCGGTCGCGGTGAACGCCTTGAGCGCCACGCCCGGAAGCGCCGCCCGCAGCTCCCGCAACGACCGCGGGTAATAGCGCCACGGCAGCGTGGGATGCAGGCCGTTGACGATGTGCAGCTCGGTGATACCGGCCGGCTCCATCTCCCGGGCCAGCCGGACGGCCTCCTCGATTCGCATCGTGTACGCGTCGGCCTCGCCCGGCTTGCGCTGGAACGAGCAGTACGCGCAGGACGCCGAGCACACGTTCGTGAGGTTCAGGTGCCGGTTCACGTTGAAGAACGTGCGGTCGCCGTTCTTCCTGGTCCGGACCTCGTGGGCCAGGCCGCCGAGCCACACCAGATCGTCGCTGGCGAACAGCGCCTCGCCGTCCGCGCGACTCAACCGCTCGCCCGCCCCGACCTTGGCCTCGATCTCCCGCCTGAGCCCAGCATCCATGAACCAAGGTTAGCCCGTCGGGACGGCCGGCCCCGCCCGCCCGGACGGGCTGACCCGTCACAGCCGTCCCGGAACCGACCCGTCACACACCCGGACCGGGCTTGTCCCGATTCGCGGAACGCTGCGCGGCGCGGCGCTGCATGCGCCCGAGAGGCCAGGTCAGCAGGCCGGCGACGACGAACCCGATCAGCACCGAAAGCACCAGGTTCACCCCGACGAGGGCGAGCACGACCGTGATCGCCACCAGGACGAGCAACCGGGCCAGGAAGTACGGCAGCTGCGCCCGCAGGTCGACGTCCGCCTGCTCCGGACGGGCCGGCGGACGAGCCGGGCCGGCGGGACGCTGCGACGCCCCGTTCTTCTTCGGCCGCTCGGGCCCCCCGGACCGCCCACGCCCGCGTCCCCCGTCCTGCGAACCCCGGTCCTTCGGCGCTCCGCGTCCCCCACCCGCCATGGTCATCCTCTGTCCGCCCAGCTCCTCGCCCCGATGCCGATCCGGGGCCGACCGCCCCGATGCGGGGCCGACACCGACCACTCTGCCCGTCCCCATGCCACCACGGCCAGGGGGTTCGCCGGCCGGTACGTCAGCGGGACTGCCGGGCGCCGCCCAGGTCACCGGCCCATCGGCGGTACAGCGCGTGGTCGACACCGGCCGCGTCAAGGACCCGACCGGCGACGAAGTCCACCAGGTCGCCCGCGCGGCGGGCACCCGCGTAGAAGCCGGGGCTCGCCGCGGCGACGACCGCGCCCGCGTCGTGCAGGGCGAGCATGTGGCGCAGCGTCGCGCCGGTGTAAGGCATCTCGCGGGGGACGACGACGAGGCGGCGCCCCTCCTTGAGGGTCACGTCCGCCGCGCGCTGGAGCAGGTCCTTGGACAGGCCCAGGGCGATCCCGGCCAGGGAGGCGGTGCTCGCCGGAACAACGATCATGCCCCTGGTCGGATGGGAACCGCTGCTGGGCGCCGCTGCAAGGTTGCCCGCCGCGTGCACCTCGACCAAGGCGCGGACCGCGGCGGCGAGGTCGGCCGCCGCCATGCCCGGCGCCGCCTCGCCCGCCTCGCCCGTGTCGCCCCCAGGGCCTGCCTCGCCCGCGTCGAGGGCCTGGGCGAGCCAGGTGGTCAGCGACGTCGCCCAGTCGCCGTCGTGCCAGGCGACGCCGGTCTCGTCGAGCAGGGTCAGCCGCGCGGCGCGGGAGATCACCAGGTCGACCGGCAGGCCGGCGGCGAGCAGGCCACGCAGCACCGCGGCGGCGTACGGCGTGCCGCTGGCGCCGCTGACCCCGACGACCCACGGCACCCGCGCCGGCGCGGCGGAGCTCACCTGCCGGCTCAGCCGGACAGACCGCGGCTGAGCAGGTCGGCGAGGGCGAAGGCGAACAGCGCGATGCCGACGAAACCGTTCGCGGTGAGGAACGCCCGGTTCACCCGGGACAGGTCGGTCGGCGACACGATGGCGTGTTCGTAGCAGAAGACCGCCGCGGTGATGGCCAGGCCCGCCCACCACCAGGCGCCGGCGCTCACCATCACGCCGTAGGCCACGAACAGGCCGAACGTGACGACATGCGTGACGCTCGAGCCGATCAGCGCGCCGCGCACCCCGAAGCGGGCCGGCACCGACCGCACGCCGATGCGCCGGTCGATCTCGGCGTCCTGGCAGGCGTAGATCAGGTCGAACCCGCCGATCCAGCTGCCGACGGCGAGGCCGAGCACGAACGCCGCCCACGACCAGTGGCCGCTGACCGCGATCCAGGCGCCGATCGGGGCGACGGCCTGCGCGATACCGAGCACGGCGTGGGGGAAGTCAGTGAACCGTTTGGCATACGGGTAGACCACCAGCGGCGCGACCGCGATCGGCGCGAGGGCGAGGCACAGCCAGGACAGCGCGGCCGCGGCGGCGAGGAAGGCGCCCAGCGCCACCACGGAGCCGACCACGGCGGTTCGCAGCGACACCGCGCCCGTGACGAGCTCGCGGTTGGCCGTGCGCGGGTTGCGTGCGTCAATGGCCCGGTCGATGATCCGGTTCGCCGCCATAGCGAAGGTCCGGGCCGCGACCATGGCAACGGTGACGAGCGCGAGGTCGGCCCAGTGCACCGAGCCGGACGCGCCGAACGAGGCCGCCAGCGCCGCGATGTAGGCGAACGGCAGGGCGAACACCGAGTGCTCGATGACGACGAGGCGTAGGAACGCCCGCACGTGGCCGAGCTCGGCCGCCCCGCCGCCCGGACCCGGCAGGAAGGTCGCGTCACTCAAAGGCCGTACTCCTTCCAACGGCGGGTGACCTGGGCTCGGACCGACTCGTCCATGACGATCTCGGTCGGCCAGCCACCCTCCCGACGGTAACCCTCGGTCGGCAGTTTGCGCGTCGCGTCGACGCCGACCTTGCCGCCCCAGAACTGCTCGTAGGAGGCATGGTCGAGGTGGTCGACCGGGCCGACAGTGGTGATCAGATCGTGTGCGTAGTCAACGTTGCCGAACGCCCGCCAGGCGACCTCGGCGTAGTTGTGGACGTCACAGTCGGCGTCGACGACGACGACCAGCTTCGACAGCGACAGCAGCCCGGCGCCCCAGATGGCGTTCATCACCTTCTGCGCGTGCTTCGGGAAACGCTTGTCGATCGAGACGATGCAGCAGTTGTGGAAGACCCCGGCGTCGGGCAGGTCGTAGTCGACGATCTCAGGGATCATCATCTTGATCAGCGGCAGGAAGATGCGCTCGGTCGCCTTGCCCATCGGCCCATCCTCCTGCGGCGGGCGACCGACGACGATCGTCTGGAAGATCGGGTCCCGGCGCATCGTCATGACGTCGACGTGCAGCGCGGGGAACGGCTCGACCGGGGTGTAGAAGCCGGTGTGATCGCCGAATGGGCCCTCCGGCAGCCGCTCCCCTGGTTCCAGCCACCCCTCCAGCACGATCTGGGAGTTCGCCGGCACCCGTAGCGGAACCGACAGGCAGTCGATCATCTCGACCCGCTCGCCGCGCAGGTAGCCGGCGAACAGGTACTCGTCGATGTCGGCGGGCAGCGGCGCGGAGGCCGCGTAGGTGACCGCCGGGTCGCAGCCGAACGCGATCGCCACCGGCAGGCGCTCCCCGCGCCGCTCGGCGACCGCGTGATGGGCGTTGGAGTCCTTGTGGATCTGCCAGTGCATGCCGACGGTTCGCGCGTCGTGGCGCTGCAGCCGGTACATCCCCAGGTTGCGGGCGCCGGTCTCCGGGTGGCGGGTGTGGGTGAGGCCCAGGTTGAGGAACGCGCCGCCGTCGGCCGGCCAGGCGTGCAGGCCGGGCAGACGGAACAGGTCGACCTCCGACCCCCTATACACGACCTCCTGGCAGGGCGCGGTGCGCACGCGGCGCGGCGGCAGCGAGGTCAGCGACGCGGCCTTGCCGAGCGCGTCACGCAGCCCGGACAGGCCGACCGGCAGCTCCGGGCGCAGCAGCGCCGCGAGCCGGTCGCCGATGTCGTCCAGGCGCTCCACGCCGAGCGCCGCGGCCATCCGCTCCTCGGTCCCGAACACGTTGATCGCCACCGGCATGTCCGCGCCGAGCGGCGACTCGAACAGCAGCGCCGGCCCCCGCTCGCGCACCACCCGGGTCACGATCTCGGTGATCTCCAGTCGGGGATCGACGGTCGCCGATACCCGCCGCAGGTCCCCACGCCGCTCGAGATGAGCGAGAAACGCACGCAGATCCGCCCAGGCCATTGCTCCATCCTGGCAGCAGCGGCGGCCCGCCGTCCGGGCACCCACCACCCGTCGACACGCCGACGCGGGCGGCCGTCCCGACGTGGACCGACGGACCGGCCGGACACGGGCTCCGGCCGGAGGGCACACTAGGGATACACGGGCCGGCCATCTCCGCGACACGCGCGCCCTCCGCGAGGGGCGCCGCACGCTCGTCTGACCCGTCGGCGATGCCGCGTGATGGCCGGGAGTACATACCCGCGGGCCGATGTTCCTATCGAGTATGTCGAGCCAGTCTTAACCGATCAAGGGAAGCGGGAAGGAGCGACCGGCCGGTGCTGAGCCTCGCGCTTTTGTTTGTGATCATTGGTGTTTCGGTGTACGCGATCATCGACGTCGTCGGGACACCGCCGGACGAGGTACGGGCCGTGCCCAAGCCGATCTGGGTCGTCGTGGTGATCCTCTTCAGCCCCTTGGGGGCGGTTGCCTGGTTCCTCTTCGGGCGCCCCAGCCTGAACGGGCTCGGCGCGCGCCCGCCGCGGCGGGCGATCTCGGATCACCCCGCCTTCGGCCAGCGATCCACCTGGGAGATCGACCGTCGCGAGGCGGGCCTGGGACGGCCCGGCTCGCGCATGGGGACCCGCCGCTCGGTCGCCCGGCCCAAGGGCCCGGACGACGACCCGGAGTTCATCCGGGAGCTCGCCGACCGCATCCGTGGCGGCGAGCCGGAGCCTCCGTCGCCCTCACGCGGCTGATCTGCCTGTACGGCTGAACTACCTGTACGGCTGAACTACCTGTACGGCTGAACCTGTCAGCCGACCGGCCGTGGGGACGCGGCCGGTCGGCATCCGGGCTGTGCCGGGCACCGGCTCCGCGGGCTCAGACTCCGCGGGCTCAGACTCCGCGGGCTCAGACTCCGCGGGCTCAGACTCCGCGGGCTCAGACTCCGGCGTAGGAGTGCAGGCCGGTGATGACGAGGTTCACCACGTAGTAGTCGACGAACAGCGCAGCGAAGGCGAACAGCGAGATGGCCGCCGCCCGTCGGCCCCGCCAACCAGCCGTGGCTCGCGCGTGCAGGTAGGCCGCGTAGCAGACCCAGGTGATGAACGACCAGGTCTCCTTGGGGTCCCAGCCCCAGTAGCGCCCCCATGCCGCCTCCGCCCAGATCGCGCCGGCGATGATGGCGAACGTCCAGATCGGGAACGCGAACGCGATGATCCGATAGGTGAGCGTGTCCAGCGCCGCCGAGGACGGCAGGCGCATCACGATCCCGCCCCGGTTCTGCATCGCCCGGCTCGCCTGCGCGCGACCCGAGGCGACCTCGGCCAGCCGGCTCTCCCAGCGCTCCTTGACGAGGAACAGCACGGTGGTCACGGCGGAGACGAGGAACACGCCGCTCGCCATGATCGCCCCGACCACATGGATCTTGAGCCAGTAGGAGTTCAGCGCCGGCACGAGCGGGCCCGGCGCGACGTACAGAACCGTGCCGGCGAACCCGAGATACAGCACGGTCGGCACCATGACGAACACGCCCAGCCAACGGACGTTGTGCCGGATCATCAGGCCGAGGAACGTCGAGACCGCGATGAGCGAGATCATCGACGAGTACTCGTACATGTTGCCCCACGGCACCCGGTCCGCCGCGAACCCGCGGGTGATGACCGAGGCCAGGTGCAGGGCCCAGCCGAGGACGGTGAGCCCCACGGCGATGCGGCCCACCCACCGGGCACGCCCGGGCACGTCGAGGTCACCGTCGTTGCCCGCGGCCAGGGTGTGCGCGGCCTGGTCGCGTTGGCGGGCCGCCTCGATCTCCCGGGCCCGGTCCGCTGCCGTCGGCGCCGCCGGGT
>NZ_JALKFU020000205.1 GCF_023242965.2 Frankia sp. AgKG'84/4 | reverse complement strand
GCACTGCTCGTACCGCCCGTACCGCGCCCACGCGCGGCCGGCTGACGCCCACCGCCCCCCGGCCGGGGCGTGGCCGTCCCCGTCTGCGCACGCGTCCGCGCGCCACTAGTCCGTGTGGCCACCGTCGAAACGGTACACAGCCCTACGGCCGACTCGCGGCAACCCCGACGAAATGGGCGCGCCGCGCCGAGGCGCCGGTCAGACCTCCAGGACCACCGGGATGATCATCGGACGCCGGCGGTAGCGCTCGTTGACCCACCGACCGACCGTGCGCCGCACCAACTGCTGCAGCGCGGTCGTGTCCGTCATTCCGTTGCGCATCGAGTCCGCGAGCGCGTCGCTGACGAGCTTGGCGACCGCATCGAACGTGCCAGGCGAGTCGGTGAAGCCCCGCGCGGAGATGTCGGGGCCGACGACGACCTTGCCCGCCGCCGCGTCCACCACGAGCGTGACCGTGATGAAGCCCTCCTCGCCGAGGATGCGGCGATCCTTCAGGCTCGGCTCGCCGACATCGCCGACCGCGGACCCGTCGACGTAGACGTAGCCGCAGGGCACCGCCCCGGTGATCCGCGCGCGGCCGTCGAGCAGGTCGATGACCATGCCGTCCTCGGCGAGCACGACCTGGTCCGCGGGCACCCCGGTGGCCTCGGCGAGCTTGGCGTGCGCGCGCAGATGGCGCCACTCGCCGTGCACCGGCATAACGTTGGACGGCCGCGTCGCGTTGAGGACGTAGAGCAGCTCGCCGGCCGGCGCGTGGCCGGAGGTGTGGACCTTCGCGACGCCCTTGTGGACGACCTTGGCGCCCCAGCGGCTCAACCCGTTGATGACCCGGAAGACCGCGTTCTCGTTGCCGGGGATCAGGCTGGAGGCCAGCACGACGGTGTCCCCGGCCTGGATGCGGATCTGGTGGTCGCGGTTGGCCATCCGCGACAGCGCCGACAGCGGCTCCCCCTGGGAGCCCGTGCAGATCAGGCAGATGTTGCGGTCCGGCAGCGAGTCGAGGTCGCGGACATCGATGATCAGGCCGGGCGGCACCCGCAGCAGGCCCAGGTCGCGGGCCACGCCCATGTTGCGCACCATCGAACGGCCGACGAAGCAGACCGAGCGGCCGTGCGCCTCGGCGGCGTCGAGCACCTGCTGCACCCGGTGCACGTGGCTGGCGAAGCTGGCGATGATGATCCGCTTGCCCGCCTCGCGAAAGACCCCGTCGAGCACCGGGGCGATCTCCCGCTCGGAGGTGACGAACCCGGGCACCTCGGCGTTGGTCGAGTCGGACAGCAGCAGGTCGACGCCCTCCCGGCCGAGCCGGGCGAAGCCGCCGAGGTCGGTGAGGCGGCCGTCGAGGGGCAGCTGGTCCATCTTGAAGTCGCCGGTGTGCAGCACGAGTCCGGCCTCGGTGCGGATCGCCACGGCGACCGCGTCCGGGATGGAGTGGTTCACGGCGAAGAACTCGCACTCGAACGGCCCGTAGGTGTGCCGCTCCTCCTCCCGGATCTCCTGGGTCACCGCCTTGATCCGGTGCTCGGCGAGCTTGGCGTTCAACAGCGCCAGGGTCAGCCGAGTGCCGATCAGCGGAATGTCGCGCCGCTCGCGCAGGAGGTACGGCACAGCGCCGATGTGGTCCTCGTGGGCATGCGTGAGGATCAGCGCGTCGATGTCGTCGAGGCGGTCCCGGATCGCGGAGAAGTCCGGCAGGATCAGGTCGATCCCTGGCTGGACGTCCTCCGGGAACAGCACCCCGCAGTCGACGATGAGCAGCCGGCCGGCGTGCTCGAAAACGGTCATGTTGCGGCCGATCTCGCCGACCCCGCCGAGCGGGATGACGCGAAGGCCGTCGGCGCGCAGCGGGGGCGGCGGGCCGTAATCAGGGTGCGGGTGGCTCATGGGCCCTCTCCTGCCGCGGCTACGGCGAACCCGTTCGCGGCGCCGGCCGCGGCATGCGGCACGCCACCCGATGGCCATGGTGGGCCGCTCGGGTCGAGGGTCGCGGCGGCGAGGTCGGCTCGCAGCCGGGCTGTTTCGGCGGGGGTCGCGTCGACCATCGGCGGGCGGACCGGCCCGGCCGGCAGCCCGGCCAGGGCCAGCGCGGCCTTGGTGAGGATCACTCCCTGACTGCGGAAGATCCCCTCGAACGCGGGCAGCAGACCACGGTGGAGCGCCAGTGCCCGCGCCGCGTCACCGACCCCGAACGCCTCGATCATGGACCGGATCGCCGGGGTCGCCAGGTGTGAGACCACGCTGACGACGCCGCAGCCACCGATGGAAAGCAGTGGCAGCGTGAGCATGTCGGTGCCCGAGTAGTAGGCCAGATCGGTACGGGCCAGCACCCAGGAGGACGCGCCCAGATCGTCCTTCGCGTCCTTGACCGCCACGATGTGGGGATGCTCGGCCAGCCGGACCAGGGTCTCGGTGTCCACCGGCACGCCCGCCCGGCCCGGAATGTCGTAGATCATGACGGGCAGCGCCGTGGCGTCGGCGACGGCGGCGAAATGCCGCGCGAGGCCCGCCTGCGGCGGCTTGCTGTAGTACGGCGACACCACGAGCAGACCTTCGGCGCCGGCGGCCTCGGCCGCGCGCGCCAGCTCGATCGTGTGGTCGGTGGAGTTGGTCCCGACGCCGGCGACCACCTTGGCCCGACCGGCCACGGCCTCGACGACGATCCGGACGAGCCGGGACTTCTCCGCGTCGGTCGTGGTCGGCGACTCCCCGGTGGTGCCGTTGACGACAAGCGCGTCGTTGCCCGCATCCACCAGATGGGCCGCGAGCCAAGCGGCTCCGGCCTCGTCGAGGGCACCGTCCGGCTGGAACGGTGTGATCATCGCCGTGATCATGCGCCCGAACGGCGCCGGCGGCAACACTGACATACCGGTCACGCTAGAGCGCACCTCCGACAATCGTTTCTCCCGGCCGGCGAGCATCGCCGCGCCCACGTTCCACACTCACTCGTCACCACTCGGCGCCGCGCGAACACTCGCCCGGCCCCATCGTCCGCCCCGCCGACCATCCTGGCCATGCCGGGCCCCCGCCACGGCAGCCCGTCCGGACCCGGCTGCCCCCTGGCAACCGGACGTCCCGGACGTCACCGCCGCCTCGAACCACCGACCGACACACCCACCACCGACCGACACACCTACCACCGGCCGCCACTCCTGACCACCGGCCGCCACTTCTGATCATCGCCCCGCTCGATCACCGGCCGCAGCCGGACGATCGACACAGCCACCGGCCCACCAACCACCGGCTCATGCTGACCCGCCGCGTCGGCCGCGACGGTGACCATCACCATGACCAACGTGCGACGCACACCGGGTGCACCCGGTCGGCGCGAAGAACGGCTCCGATCCCCACCGCGGCGCCGGCTCCGGCGAGGCGGCCGGGGCGGACGAGGCGGAACGGATCGGAAACGACTCAGTGCGCGCGAACGGAACCCCCGGGCGATCTCGGGGCCGCGTTCTGGCCGCGGTCACCCACACCCAGCATGTTGCGGTCCAACCGCAACCAGAGTTCCCGGCGGCCCAGGCGCACCAGCGACCGCAACCCGCCGGTACGCGGCGTGCCCACCGCAACACCCGGGCCGTAGTTCTTCGGCATCCGCCACCGTCCCGTCCGCCGCTACAGGGCCTCCAGAGTACCGCCCCACCGCCTTTCGCGGACGGCGCCGCCAGGTTGCGCGCGACGGCGGGCCCGAGCGACCCACACCGCGGCCGGTGCTAGGGGTGCCGAACCGGCCGGACCGGCCGGACCGTGCCAGCCGGCCGCCCGCAGACCCGCGAGCACGGCCAGTGCCACGAGCAGCGCCAGCAGGAACGACTTCGCCGGTCCGAGGACCCAGGCGGCGAGGCTGCTGCGCTCCCGTGTGAGCAGCACCGTCGCCGCGAACGACGACGGCAACGTGATCACGGCGACCGCGTCCGGCGACAGCCGGACCGGCAGGGCGCACAGACTCACCGTGAGGATCATCAGCACGCCGATCGCCCCGGTGATCCGGGAGACGTCGGAGGACACGCTGAGCCCCACGACCAGCCGCGACCGGGGCGGGCGGCGCGCGTCGGTGGTGTAGAAGGCGTACACCTCCCGGTTGCGCTGGATGTCCTCGATGTAGGTCCGCCGCACCGGATCGCCGAACAGGTCGACCATCATCGGAGTGTCCAGCTCGATGCTGCTGTCGTCCGTTCCGATGCTGGCGTGGTAGCTGCCCGTGCCACCCGAGTCGATGTCGATCAGCGCCGCCGGGTGCAGCAGCTGACGCCAGGCAGGCATGCTTCTGCCCTCGGCCGGTCGGGCACGGGCCGCGCGGCCGCGGACGAGCACCGTCCGCAACTGTTCGCTCGACTTGATCAGGAACGGCCGGTAGGGGTCGATGGTGACAGCCGCGAGCGCCTCCCACCGCCGGCCGTACTCGGCCACGGTGGTCAGCACCGGCTCCGCGGCGGCACCGACCTGGACCAGCTGGTCGATCCAGGTCACGAAGGCAGTGAGATACCCCTCGATGGCGACGAGGTCGAGGCCGTCGGGCACGTCCGGGTCCCGCCAGAGTTCACCCACCGCCAGCAGCAGTGTCTCGGCGCTGCTCAACGGGTCGAACGGCTCGTTGAGCGCGGCGGCGAGCACCTGCTCGGCGTCGGCGACGAGATCCTGCCAGCGGCGCAGCCGGGCCGCGCTCACCCCGAGGTCGGCCTCCCGTTCCAGGTAGGCCCGGATCGACTCCAGCGGCAGCGGGCGCCCCCGCCCGGTCGCGACCAGGCGCGGGTAGTTGCCCGACAGCCGCCCCGGCCGGAACCGGGAGATCGCGTCGACCAGCCGGCGGGCCCGCTCGTCCAGCGGCACGCCGAGGGGGTCGGCGAGGCTGGCGATCAGGTTGCCCTGGATGGCCACCGACGTGCCGTAGGGCATCAGGTGGGCGTCGGCGCCAGCCGGCCCCGACAGGTCGAAGGCGACCAGGGCACGCTTCGTCAACGTCGAGACCGGCAGCAGGACGAGCACCTCGGGCGGCAACCGGCCGGCCGTGTCGACCCGACCGCCGGCGGCGACCGGGACGATCTCGTTGAGCACGACGTCCAGCGGCCCCCAGTTGACCGAGCGGGTCAGTTGGCACCGGTTGGCGCTGAGCAGGGTGAACTGGTCCACCACCCGCCGGCGCAGCCCCTGGTAGGGGGCCGGCGGAGCGAGCAGCGTCATGGTGACCTCGTCGAGGTCGGTCAGGTCGAGGACGGGCGCGTGATCGGCGTCGTCGCGCCGCGTCCACCGGCGGAACCGGCCGATCGGCCCCGCGCCGGGTGCGCCGCCCGCGAAACCGCTCACGAATCATGACATTATCGGACGAGCGGCACACGGTCACCGAACGCCACCGCCGCACCCACGGCCTGGCGGATCAGCCCTCGCCGACGAGCGGGCTGGAGGCGACCTCGGTGCCGTCGTCCAACGTGGAGATGCGGAAGTCCGCGAAGACGTTCGGCGCGATCGCCCGCAGCTCCCGCAGGATGGTGACGGCGAGCCCGCGGATCTCGACGTCGGCGTGCTCGCTCGCGCGCATCCCGATGAAGTGCCGCCAGGCCCGGTAGTTCCCGGTGACCACGATGCGGGTCTCCGTCGCGTTCGGCAGGACCGACCGGGCCGCCTGCCGCGCCTGCTTGCGCCGCGACGTCGGCGCCGCGATGTCGGCGAACCGCTTCTCCAGCCCCTCCAACAGACGCCCGTAGGCCTCGGCCGAGGCCACGGTGGCCTGCTGGAACAACGCGTGCAGCTCCGGGTCGGAGGCGATGACCTCGGGCTCCACCACCGCGGCGTCCCGTTCGGGGACGTAACGCTGCGACAGCTGGCTGTAGGACAAGTGCCGGTGACGGACCAGCTCGTGGGTGAGGCTGCGGGACACACCCGTGATGTACAGCGAGACGGTCCCGTGCTCGAGCACCGACAGGTGCCCGACGTCGAGGATGTGGCGCAGGTAGCCCGCGTTCGTCGCGGTGGCCGGATTGGGCTTGCTCCAGCTCTGGTAGCAGGCGCGCCCGGCGAACTCGGCCAGCGCCTGACCGCCGTCCGCGTCGGTGCTCCACGGCACGTCCGACGGCGGGAGGAACTCCGTCCTCGCCACCACCTGCACTCGCAGTCCGGCCCGCGCGGGACCCGCGGGTGCCGCGGTCGGCTCGAGGCTGGACTCCCCGGTCGACGCGGGAACCCCCGGCGACGCGGAGGACTGCCCGGACACCGGGTCGGATGCCGGCTGCGACACTGCCACCTCCATCGGCTCATGCGTCCACGGCTGGACCTCATCACGTGGACCTCATCACGGTAGACGCAGCCGGGCGGACGAGGTGCGCCGGTCCGCGTGAACCGGGCCGGACGTCACCAAGACGTCGCCAGAAGGCCTGGCAGGACCTCGCCGAACGCCCGATCAGCCCTGCGAACCGGCATTGCGTCGAGCCGGTCAGCAATCGGCCGAGCGAGCCAGCAATCGCCCAACGCGGCCGGTGTCGGCATCCACCCGCCGGTCCGGTCACGCGAGTGGAGCGAGGGGATTGAGGGCCAGGGAACCCGTGGTACACCGGAGTTGGACGCCTCGCCGCTCCCAACGACGAGGAGTCACAGCGCCCGTCCTCGCGACGTGGTCCGGCCCAGGCCGGGGGTCTCCGCCCCCGTCAATCCCCGGCCGGCCGGCCACGTCGCGGCGGGCAGCCCTCCCGCGATGGCGCGGCGGTCCCGCCGCCGCGCGCATCCGGGTGGATCATCCGGGCCCGGAGACGAACAGCTCAGCCGTGCTCAGGCGGTCGGCGAGGGCCCAGCCGCCGGCGGGGTCCAGGACGCGAGGTCGGCGGTGCTCTGGTCGCCAGTCGCCATGTCCTTGACCTCGTGGTCGCGGCCCTCGCCGAAGGGCGGGAACCACACGGAACCGATGCCCTTGCGGGCGGCGTAGCGGACCTGCTTGGCCAGCTTGTCCGGCTGGTGGTAGGTCTCGACCCGCAGGCCGCGGGCGCGCAGCGCGGCCGCGGCGGCCAGGGCGGCGGAGCGTCGCTCGGCACTCGGCACGACGACGAGGACGTCGGCGGGGCTCGCCGCGCCGACCGGCAGCAGCCCCTCCGCGAGCAGCTTGGCGAAGATGCGGGTCAGGCCGATGGAGATGCCGACGCCGGGCAGCGAGCGGCGGATGAACGAGCCGGCCAGGTTCTCGTACCGGCCACCGGAGCAGATGCTGCTGAAATCAGGCCAGTCGTTGAACTTCGCCTCGTAGACGGTGCCGGTGTAGTAGTCGAGGCCGCGGGCGATGGACAGGTCCGCGACGACGCTGCCGGCGGGCAGGTCGGCGAGGTCGTCGAGGACGGCACCGAGCTCGTCGAGCCCCTCGGCGAGCAGGTCCGACTTCACCCCGAGCCGGCGCACCTCGTCGATGACCCCGGAACCCGACGTCCGGATCGCCGCGAGATCGAGGCAGGCCCGGACCTGGTCCGCGTCGAGCCGGGCCTGGGTGGCGAGCAGCTCCCCCACGCCGGCCGGGCCGATCTTGTCCATCCTGTCGACGACGCGGATGACCGCCAGCGGATCGCCGATCCCCAGGCCCTCGTAGAACCCCTGCAACACCTTGCGGTTGTTGATGTTCAGGGTCCAGGGCGGCACGCCCAGGGTGCCGAGCACCTCGTGCACGATCCGGGGCAGCTCGGCGTCGAAGTGCGGTGGCACCCGGTCGACGTTGATCACGTCGATGTCGCACTGGGTGAACTCGCGGAAGCGGCCCTCCTGGGGCCGCTCGCCGCGCCACACCCGCTGCATCTGATAGCGCTTGAACGGGAAGACGAGCTCGTTGAAGTGCGCCGCCACGTACCGGGCGAACGGCACGGTCAGGTCGAAGTGCAGCCCGAGGCGGGCGCTGTCGTCGTCGCCGTCGGCCTGCAGCCGGCGCAGGGTGTAGACCTCCTGCGAGGTCTCTCCCTTGGCGGTGAGCACGTCGAGTGCCTCGACCGAGGGCGTCTCCACCGAGCAGAAGCCGTAGCGCTCGAAGGTCGCCCGGATCGTGTCGAGCCAGCGCTGCTCGACGATCCGGACCTCGGGCAGCCACTCCGGGAAGCCGCTGATGGGCAGGGGGCGGACGATCGGCGCGTCACTCATCGCCGGGAGTTCTCCTCATCGTTGCGAACCGGTGGACGTCCACCGCCCGGGCGCGGATCACCGCGGCGCCGGGCGGGACTCACCGATGTCGGGCGAGCACCCGACGGCGCACGACCGTCCAGCACGAGACGACAGGAAGCATAGGAGGCACCCTACCCCGGCGATCTCCCGGGCCCGCCGGGCAGGACACCGACCGCACGCGATCGGGCCCGCGGCCCGGCGGCCCCCCCCCCCCCGCCCCCCCCCCCCCCACGGCCCGGGCGGACGGTGCCGTCCCGCCGATACCGGTAGGTGCGCGACGTCAGCAGCACGGACCGGTCGAGAAAGA
>NZ_JALKFU020000204.1 GCF_023242965.2 Frankia sp. AgKG'84/4 | reverse complement strand
ACGCGCCTGGGTCAGGCCGGCGTGGCGGGCGTTCGGGGTGCCGCGGCCTCGTGCTCGTAGGCCGCCCAGCGCTCGCTGACGTCACGCTGCGCGCGCCGTTCGATCTCGGCGGCCTCCTCGGGGGCGACCGCGCCGAGGCGGGTGAAGCGGGTCTCGGTCGCGGCGAACTCGGCGAGCGGCATCGACGGCTTGCGCGAGTCCAGCGAGAACGGCGTCTGCTCGCGGGGGTCGACGCGGTACAGCGGCCAGTAGCCGGACTTCACCGCGGCCTTCTGGTGGTTCAGGCCGTCGGTCATGTCGATGCCATGGGCGATGCAGTGGCTGTAGGCGACGATCAGCGACGGGCCGTTCCAGCTGGCGGCCTCGTGGAAGGCACGCACCGTGTGCCGGTCGTTGGAGCCGAGGGCGACCTGGGCGACGTAGACGTCGCCGTAGGCCGCGGCGATGAGGCCGAGGTCCTTCTTGCGGGTCCGCTTGCCGCCGCCGGCGAACTTCGCGACGGCGCCGCGCGGGGTGGACTTCGACGCCTGGCCGCCGGTGTTCGAGTACACCTCGGTGTCCAGCACCAGCACGTTCACGTTACGTCCGGAGGCGAGGACGTGGTCGAGGCCGCCGAAGCCGATGTCATACGCCCAGCCGTCACCGCCGACGATCCACACGGCCTTCTCGACGAGGTTGTCGACGAGCGGGTCCAGGCGCCGGTTGTGCTCGGGGGCGCCGGCGAGGCGCCGGCGCAGCTCCGCGACCCGGGCGCGCTGCGCGGCGATGCCGGCGTCGTCGCTCTGGTCGGCGGTGAGCAGCTCCTCGACGAGGCTGTCGCCGACGAGCGGCGCGGCCTCGCGCAGCAGGCGGCGGGCCTCGTTCTGCTGGCTGTCCAGGGCCAGGCGCATGCCGAGGCCGAACTCGGCGTTGTCCTCGAACAGCGAGTTCGCCCAGGCCGGGCCGCGGCCGTCGGCGTCGGCGGTCCACGGGGTCGTCGGCAGGTTACCGCCGAAGATCGACGAGCAGCCGGTGGCGTTCGCGACCAGGATCCGGTCGCCGAACAGCTGGCTGAGCAGCTTCAGGTACGGCGACTCGCCGCAGCCGGAGCAGGCGCCGGAGAACTCGAACAGCGGTCGGCGCAGCTGCGAACCACGCACGTCGGTGGCGGGAACGAGCGTCGGGTCGATCGCCGGCAGCGTCTCGTGGAACGCCCAGCCCGCCCGCTCCTCGGTGATGCGCGGCGCGGCGTCGACCATGTCGAGCGCCTTGTGCTCGGCGTTGGTCTTGTCTATCGCCGGGCAGACCTTGGCGCACAGGGTGCAGCCGGTGCAGTCGTCCGGGGCGACCTGGATCGTCACCCGCAGGCCGGCGAGATCCTTCTCGCGGGGCTCACGCGATTTGAACGTGGCCGGGGCGTCGGCGAGCAGCGCCGGGTCGAACGCGGTCATCCGGATCGCGGCGTGCGGGCAGACCAGGGTGCACTTGCCGCAGTTGATGCACAGGTCCGCGTCCCAGACGGGCAGCTCGCGGGCGATGCCGCGCTTCTCGTAGCGGGCGGTGCCGACGGGAAAGGTGCCATCGACGGGCAGCGCGCTGACGGGCAGCAGCTCCCCCTCGCCGGCCATGATCCGCGCGGTGACCTCCTTGACGAACACCGGCGCGTCCACGGCCAGCGGCCGCCCGGCTCGGGTGCCGACCGAGCGCCCGCGCAGGTCGACCTCGGCGAGCGCGCCGAGGGAGGCGTCGACGGCGGCGTAGTTGCGGGCCAGCACCTTCTCGCCGCGCTTGCCCTGCGCGATCCGGATCGCGTCCTTCACGGCGGCGACGGCGCGCTCCGCCGGCAGCAGGCCGGACAGGCTGACGTAGCAGGTCTGCAGGACGGGGCTGACGATGCCGGCGAGGCCGGCGTCGCGGGAGACCTTGTCGGCGTCGACGACGAACAGCCGGGCCCGGCGGGTGAGCAGGTGGCGCTGCGCGTTCGCCGGCAGGTGCTCCCACACCTCGTCCGCCGAGTACGGGCTGTTGATCAGGACGGTGGCGCCGTCGGCGGCGACGGCGAGCACGTCGACGCGGTCGAGCAGGGAGAACTGGTGGCAGCCCACGTAGTCGGCGTCGCGGATGAGCCAGGGGGCGTCCACCGGGCGCGGGGACAGCCGCAGGTGCGAGACGGTCATCGAGCCCGACTTCTTCGAGTCGAACACGAAGTAGGCCTGGGCGTGCAGCGGGGTGTGGTCGGCGGCGATCCCGGCGGTGGCCCGGGTCGAGCCGACCGTGCCGTCGCTGCCGAGGCCGTAGAACACCGCGCGGCGCACGTCGTCGGCCTCGGGGAAGCCGGCGTCGTCGACGGTGAGCGAGAGGTGCGTGAGGTCGTCGGCGATGCCGACGGTGACCTGCCGGCGCGGCGTGGGGCCGACCAGTTCGGCGAGGACGGCCGCGGCCATCGCCGGGGTGAACTCCTTCGACGCCAGGCCGTAGCGGGCGCCGATGACGCGGGGCATGGTGCGCCGGCCCTCGACGACATCGGCCTGCTCGGCGAGGGCGGCCAGCACGTCGAGGCGCAGCGGCTCGCCGGCGGCGCCGGGCTCCTTCGTGCGGTCGAGGACGGCGATCGCCTGCACGGTCGCGGGCAGGACGGCGAGGAACGCGTCGGTGTCGAAGGGCCGGTAGAGCCGGACCTGGACGTAGCCGACCTTCTCGCCGCGGGCCACGAGCTGGTCGACGGCGTCGCGCACCGCGGAACGACCCGAGCCCATGATGACGATGACCCGCTCGGCCTCCGGGTGGCCGTGGTAGTCGAAGATCCGGTAGTGCCGGCCGGTGGCCGCGCCGAGGCGCTCCATCGCCCGCGCCACGATGGCGGGCAGGGCGTCGTAGTAGGCGTTCGCGGCCTCGCGGGCCTGGAAGAAGGTGTCGGGGTCCTGCGTGGTGCCGCGGATGACGGGGTGGTCCGGGGACAGCGCGCGGGCACGGTGCGCCTCGACGAGCTCGTCGGTGAACAGGTCGCGCAGGATCGCGTCGTCGATCTCGGTGACTTCGTTGAACTCGTGCGAGGTGCGGAAGCCGTCGAAGAAGTGCAGGAACGGGACGCGGGACTCGAGCGTGGCCGCGTGGGCGACCGCGGCCAGGTCGTGGGCCTCCTGCGGGGAGGCGGAGGACAGCATGGCGAAACCGGTGGACCGGGCGGCCATCACGTCGCTGTGGTCACCGAAGATGGACAGCGCGTGCGTCGCGATGGTGCGCGCGGCGACGTGCAGGACCGTCGGCGTCAGCTCACCGGCGATCTTGAACATGTTCGGCAACATCAGCAGCAGGCCCTGCGAGGCGGTGAACGTCGTCGACAGGGCGCCTGCCTGCAGTGCACCGTGCACCGCGCCGGCCGCGCCGCCCTCGCTCTGGAGCTGGACGACGTCCGGCACGGCCCCCCAGAGGTTCGTGCGTCCCTTCGCCGCCCACGCGTCCGCGAGCTCCCCCATCGCCGAGGCCGGCGTGATGGGGTAGATCGCGATCACCTCACTCGCCCGGAAGGCCACCGAGGTGGCGGCCTCATTTCCATCGATCGTCTTCTGACCCATGCTGTCCAGAGTCGGCCGCCGAAGCGCCGACAGGGCAGGACTTCCGTCCCTCATCGGGGGCCGGAATGTACCGATATGTCTTGCTGATCGCGGGTACGCCGAGCCATTCGCAGTCGGGTAGCGCCCCCATCGCCCCAGCTCAGCCGTTTGTGACGACGACCGCAGCCACACCATCGCTCGCCCCCCGCCCCGCCACCCCGCCCCGCCTCGCCACCCCGCCCCGCCTCGCCACCCCGCCCCGCCTCGCCACCCCGCCGTCACCGTCCCACCGCCCTCGTCGCGTCCCGTCGTGCGGACATGGGCGCTACGCGGAAGTGTCCGCGGGTGGTGCGGTGGGTGGTCGTGGACTCCGCGGCGTCGCGAGGGGGCTTGGGTTTCGGGCCGCTTCTGTAGCGCTGTGCGTCCGATTTGCCCCCGCAGAAGCGGCCCGGAAGGCGCCCCGCGCCGGCGGGGCGGGATGAAAGGGTGGGGGCGGTCGGGTGTGGGCGGGGTCGGTTGGGGAGGTGGGCGACGTGGGGCAGCGGGTGTTCGGGGGGATTCATCGGCACGGGTTCGCGCGGGTGGCTGCGGCGACGCCGCGGGTGCGGGTCGCGGAGCCGGCGTTCAATGCCGAGGCGACGATCGCGCTGGCGCGCCAGGCGCACGACGAAGGCGTCGACGTCGTCGTCTACCCGGAGCTCGGGCTGTCGTCGTACGCGCTGGGCGATCTGCTGCTGCAGGACGCGCTGCTCGACGCGGTCGAACTCGCGGTCGCCGCGGTCTGTGACGCGAGCGCGGAGCTCGGGCCGCTGCTGCTCGTCGGCGCGCCGCTGCGGCGCGGCGGGCGGCTCTACAACACGGCACTGGCGATCTCCCGGGGGCGGCTGCTCGGCGTCGTGCCGAAGACGTTTCTGCCGAACTCGCGGGAGTACTACGAGAAGCGCTGGTTCGCCTCGGGCGCCGGGCACGACGGCCTGGAGATCACCGTGGCCGGGCGGACCGTGCCGTTCGGCACCGACCTGATCTTCGCGGCGGACGATCTCGCGGATCTGGTCGTCGGCGTGGAGATCTGCGAGGACTACTGGGCGCCGGTGCCGCCGTCGTCGTTTGCGGCGCTGGCGGGGGCGACGCTGCTGACGAACCTGTCCGCGTCGAACATCGTCGTCGGCAAGGCCGCGGTGCGGGCGCAGCTCTCGGCGGCGCAGTCGACGCGGGCGATGGCGGCCTACGTCTACTCGGCGGCGGGGACGGGCGAGAGCACCACCGACCTGTCCTGGGACGGGCAGGGCACCATCCACGAACTCGGGGATCTGCTCGCGGAATCCGAGCGGTTCGCCGACGGCCCGGCGCTGCTGGTCGCCGACGTCGACCTTGCCCGGGTTCGGCTGGAACGGATGCGCACCCCGACGTTCGGCGACGCGGCGCGCCTCGCCGCCGAACCCGCGCGCCGGTTTCGCACCGTCCGCTTCGCGCACCGCCCGCATGGCCGCGACGTCGGGCTGCGCCGACCGCAGCGGCGCTTCCCGTTCGTGCCGGACACCCCCGAGCGCCTTGACCTGGACTGTTACGAGGCGTTCAACATCCAGGTGCACGGGCTGGTGCAGCGGGTCCGTGCGGTCGGCGGCGGGCGGATGGTGATCGGCGTGTCCGGCGGGCTCGACTCGACGCACGCGCTGATCGTCGCGGCGAAGGCGTGTGACCGCCTCGGCGTGCCGCGCTCGTCGATCCTGGCGTACACGATGCCCGGTTTCGCCACCGGCGAGCGGACGAAGGCCAACGCCTGGGCGCTGATGCGGGCGCTGGGCGTCTCCGCCGCCGAGATCGACATCCGCCCGGCGGCCCGCCAGCTGCTCGCCGACCTCGGCCATCCGGCGGCGGACGGCGCGGCGCACTACGACGTGACGTACGAGAACGTGCAGGCCGGCCTGCGCACCGACTACCTGTTCCGGCTGGCGAACCAGGGCGGCGGTTTCGTCGTTGGCACGGGTGACCTCAGCGAGCTGGCGCTGGGCTGGTGCACGTACGGCGTCGGTGATCAGATGAGCCACTACGCGGTCAACGTCGGCGTGCCGAAGACGCTGATCCAGTATCTGATCCGCTGGACGGTGGGATCCGGGCAGTTCGACGAGGACACCGGCCGCCTGCTCACCGAGATCCTCGGCACCGAGATCTCCCCGGAGCTGGTGCCCGCCGACGCCGAGACCGGCGCGATGCAGAGCACCCAGGACCGCATCGGCCCCTACGAGCTGCACGACTTCTTCCTGTTCCACCTGCTGCGCTACGGCCTGCCGCCGTCGAAGATCCTGTTCCTGGCCTGGCAGGCGTGGCGCGACGCGGACGCACCCGGCTGGCCCTCGGGTTTCCCGGCCGCCGACCGGCACGCCTACGACCTGGCCACGATCGAACGCTGGCTACGGGAGTTCCTGCGCCGTTACTTCGCCTCCCAGTTCAAGCGCTCCGCCCTGCCCGACGGCCCGAAGGTCTCCTTCGGCGGCGCCCTGTCCCCCCGCGGCGACTGGCGCGCCCCCTCCGACGCCAGCGCCACCGCCTGGCTCGCCGAACTCGACCGGGGCGGCCCACCCCGCTGACGAGACGTCCACGCTGACCGCAATTTGTCACTTTATTGGCGTTGATCCTGGTCTGATGATTTCCTGGCAGGTAGTGCACTGTACGCAGTGGGTCTGTCGCCATAACGTCAACAGACGGCCGCTTTCGGTGGTCGGACACGTACGGTGGCGCCATCCCCCGCATGTTCGGCGCGGCGGACCGGGTGCGCACGAGCGGGTCGCGGAGCCGAGGGGGTGGCGGGGACGAGCGCGGATCCGGCGGCGATCCTGCGGTTCTGGACCTCGGTGGAGATGTTCAGCCCGCCGCAGGTCGAGGCCGTCGACCGGGCACGGCGGGTGTACCGGCTCGAACCAGGCCAGCCGCTGCCCTGGGAACCCGAGCACGAGCTGGCGGGGGTGCGACGCCAGCGGGACCAGGTCTGGCGCCACGTCGTCTACCTCGGCGTGTTCGGGCTGGACGCCGTCCACGATCGTCTCGCCCAGGTGTACGGCAAGGAGGAGGACTCCTTCGACGCCCGCCCGGCCGGCGACAGCGCGCTCGCCGCCGTCATCGTGTCGCCGACGGGCAACCCGCTGCCGGACACGCTGACCCTGTCCTGCTGCGCCTGGGCGACGAGCCGGGCGGTCGCCGAACGCCCGACGTCGCCGGACTGGGCGGCGGACTTCGACCAGGCGACGACGTCGTTCCCCGACGAGTTTCGCCGGGTCCTGGCACCGTACCTGCGGCACGAGGACGCCTGCGAGCAGTGCCGCCTTCGGGCGCGCGCCGAGGCTCAGGCTGCCGGGCCCGACGGACGGGGTTCGTCCGGCAGCCGCAGTTCGTCCGGCAGCCGCAGTTCGTCCGGCAGCCGCAGTTCGTCCGGCAGCCGCAGTTCGTCCGGCAGCCGCAGTTCGTCCGGGAGCCGCAGTTCGGACAGCAGGGTCGACGACGTGGACGACTGCTACCGTGAGGACGAACCGTCGCCGATCACGCTGGCGGGTCTGCGGGCCGGTCTGAAGGCCGCCGCCGCGGCGACCGGCGTGGCGGGGCTGTTCCCCTACGCGGAGATCCGGGTCGCCAGCACGCTGATGTCCGCCCAGGCCGCCGGGGCGGGCGAGACCCACGACTTCCTGAACAGTTTCGTCCTGCCGGACCTGCGCGGCGTCGCCACGCAGGCCGCCCACACCCCGCTCGGGGCGGCGCTGGGCTCCTACCTGCGTCCCGACGCCGAGGTGGACACCGCCCGGCGCCTCGACGTCCGCCAACGACTGGACGTCGTGCTGGCCGAGACCCGCCCGACGCGGGTGCCGCCGGGGCGTTGGCCGAGCACGCCGGAGCATCCCCTCGCGCTGAGCCAGCAGCTGGCCGTCAACCAGGTGCTGGACATGCTGGGCGGAGTCGGCGGGATCTTCGCGGTCAACGGGCCGCCGGGGACGGGCAAGACCACGATGCTGCGGGACATCGTCGCGGCGATTGTCGTGGAACGGGCCCGCCGGCTGGCGGAGTTGGCCGATCCCACTGCGGCGTTCACCGGCGAACGCCACCGGTGGAAGACCGGCGACTACACCCGGGTCGTCCACTCGTGGTCACCGGCCCTGACCGGATTCGAGATGGTCGTCGCGTCCGCGAACAACGGCGCCGTCGAGAACGTCACCAACGAGATCCCGGCGCGCGACGCGATCTCCGACGACTTCCGCGATGCCGCCACCCACCTCGACTATTTCGCGACGATCGCCAGCACGCTGCTCGGCAGCGGCGGTGCCGACGGTGGTGGCGGCGGCGGTGGCAGTGGCAGTGGTGGCAGTGGTGGCAGTGGCAGTGGCAGTGGCAGTGGCAGTGGCGACGGTCGCGGTACGGAGCCGGGAGCGGAGGGTGGCCCGGCCGCGTGGGGGTTGGTGGCCGCGCGGCTCGGCAACAAGCGCAACCGCGGCCGGTTCGTCAGCGACTTCTGGTACGGCCAGCGCGGTGTCCCCGCGGGCCAGCCGGGCGCCGGATTGCTCGCCACTCTCAAGGAGTACGAGCAGGTCCCGCCGTCGACCTCCTGGCGCGCGGCGACCGAGGAGTTCCGCGCGGCGTTCACCGCCGTGACGTCCGCGGCCGCCGCCCGCGACCGGGTCTTCGAGGTGGCCGGCCGCGAAGGCGAGGTCCATCAAGCGGCGCAGGCCGCCGCCACGGACGCCGAGAACGCCGTGACGGCGAGCGCGACGGCGCGGCGCACCGCCCAGGACGCGGCCACGCTGCTGGACCAGTGGCAGGCCGAACGGGCGCGGCGCTTCGCTGTCCGAGTGGAGCACCGTCAGTTCCGGCCCGGCCTGCTCGAATCGCTGTTCTCCCGCGCCGCCGCGCGCGCCTGGCGCGCCCGCGACGCCGAACTCGCCGCCGACCTCGCCGCCGCCGAAC
>NZ_JALKFU020000203.1 GCF_023242965.2 Frankia sp. AgKG'84/4 | reverse complement strand
CGGCAAGACCATGCTGGCCAAGGCGCTCGCCCGCTCGATCGACGCCCGGCCCACCGCACGGCCGGCAGCAGCGCGCCGAGGCGCAGCGAAGCGCCCTGATCCGCCGCGAGGTCGTCGAACGCGGCGAGCATCGCCTGGTCGTAGTCGCGCCGGGCGATGTCGATGGGGAACATGCCGCTGGCATCGCCGATCCCGAGGACCTTCTCGCCGGTGAGCCGCCAGTGGACGTAGCCGGCCAGCGTCGTGAGGTGATCGAGGCGGCCGAGGTGCTCCTCGTGGTCGAGGACGGCCTGGAACAGGTGCGCGACGCTCCACCGGTGCGGAATCTGATGCTCGAACCGGGCGGTGAGGATCTCCGCGGCGGCCCCGGTGTTCGTGTTGCGCCAGGTGCGGAACGGCGTGAGCAGCTCGCCGTCGGCGTCGAAGGCGAGATAGCCGTGCATCATCGCCGAGATCCCGAGCGCGCCGACGCCGGTGAGCTCCACGCCGTGGCGGCGGCGCACGTCGTCGCGCAACGCGGCGAACGCCCCCGCGAGGCCGGCCCACACCGCGTCCAGCGAGTAGGTCCACACCCGGTCCACGAACTGGTTCTCCCAGTCGTGGCTACCGACCGCGATCACGCCGTGGTCGGGGCCGGTGAGGACGGCCTTGATCCGCGTCGAGCCCAGCTCGATGCCGAGGGCGGTCCGGCCCGCGCCGATGTCCTCGCCGATGGCTGATGGTGTCGTCACGGTCCGGCCGCCCCTTTGCCTAGAAGCCCTGCGCGAGGCGGTAGTACGCCTGGTTCCAGCGGATCCGGTCGGCGAAGTCCCGGCGGTTCGTCGCGCCGTCGATGACGAGCAGCTCGACGCCGAGGATCATGGCGAACTCGGCGAGCTGGTCGGTGTCGACGGCGGTGGACATCACCGTGTGGTGCGGGCCGCCGGCGGTGATCCACGCCTCGGCGGAGGTGGGGAGGCTCGGCTTGGGCTCCCACACCGCGCGGGCCACGGGCAGCTTCGGCAGCGGCTCGTCGGGCGGGACGACGGTGACCTCGTTGAGGACGAGGCGGAAACGGTCACCGAGGTCGCAGATGCCGACGATCGTCGCCGGCCCGGGGGCGGCGTCGAACACGAGGCGCACCGGGTCCTCCCGGCCGCCGATCCCCAGCGGGTGGATCTCCAGGCGGGGCCGGTCGGCCGCGATCGTCGGGCACACCTCGAGCATGTGGGCGCCGAGGATCTTCGGGGTGCCCGGGCCGAAGTGGTAGGTGTAGTCCTCCATGAACGACGTGCCGCCGGGGGCGCCGGCGCCGATCGCCTTCACCGCGTGCAGCATCACGGCGGTCTTCCAGTCGCCCTCGCCGCCGAAGCCGTAACCGGCGGCCATGAGGCGCTGCACCGCGAGCCCGGGGAGCTGGCGCAGCCCGCCGAGGTCCTCGAAGTTCGTCGTGAACGCGCCGAAGCCGCCCTCGGTGAGGAACGAGCGCAGCCCGGCCTCGATCCGCGCGCCGTAGCGCAGCGACTCGTGCCGCTCCCCGCCCGGCGCCAGTCCGTCGGCGAGGTCGTACGTCTCGACGTACTCGTCCACCAGGGTGTCGATCTCGCCGGCGGCGATCCCGTCGACCCGTTCGACCAGGTCGTTCACGCCGTAGGTGTTCACCGACACGCCGAACCGCAGCTCGGCCTCGACCTTGTCGCCCTCGGTGACGGCGACGTTGCGCATGTTGTCGCCGAAGCGGGCGAGCTTCAGGCTGCGCGTCGCCGCGACTCCCCGCGCCGCCCGCTGCCAGGAGGCGACCCGGGCCTGCGTCGCCGGGTCGGAGACGTGGCCGACGACGGTGACGCGCGGGACGCCGATGCGGGTCTGGATGTAGCCGAACTCCCGGTCGCCGTGCGCGGCCT
The DNA here is from genome assembly GCF_023242965.2 of Frankia sp. AgKG'84/4. Taxonomy (GTDB): domain Bacteria; phylum Actinomycetota; class Actinomycetes; order Frankiales; family Frankiaceae; genus Frankia. The sequence continues at coordinate 6,647 of NZ_JALKFU020000203.1, read as the reverse complement.
GGTTGAGGTTCATGAAGTCCATGTCGATGTCCGCCCAGGGCAGCGACACGTTGGCCTGCGTGTGCAGGTGCAGGAGCGGCTTGGTCAGCGCGTTCAGACCGGTGATCCACATCTTCGCCGGGGAGAAGGTGTGCATCCAGGCGATGAGGCCCAGACAGTCCGGGTCGGCGTTCGCGGCCAGGATGATCCGGTGGATCGCGCCGGGATCGGTGAGCACCGGCGTCCACGTCACCGGGACGGGCAGCGTCCCCGCGTCGCCCAGCTGGTCGACGACCGCCCGGGACTGCGCCTCGACCTGCGCGAGCGTCTCCGGACCGTAGAGCCCCTGGCTGCCGGTGAGGAACCAGCAGGTCGCCGTCCCCATCACTTGCTCCCGGACTGGCCGTAGGCGTTCTGGTAGCGAGCGTAGAGCGCGTCGACGTCGTCGGGGGCGATGACCGTCGGCTCGCCGATCTGGCGGGCGATGTGCATCGTCCGCGCGACCTCCTCGCACATCACCGCGGCCTTCACCGCGGCCTTCGCCGACGTCCCGATGGTGAACACGCCGTGGTTCTTCATCAGCACGGCGGGGGAGCGGTGATCGGCGAGGGTCTCGACGATGCCCTGGCCGATCGAGTCGTCACCGATGCGGGCGAACGGGCCGATGGGCACCTCACCGCCGAACTCGTCGGCCATCATCGTCAGCGAGCACGGGATCGCCTCGCCGCGCGCCGACCACGCCGTCGCGTACGTCGAGTGGGTGTGGACCACCCCGCCGACGTGCGGCATGTGCCGGTAGACGTAGGCGTGCGCCGCGGTGTCCGACGACGGGGCGTGATCACCCTCGACGACCTTGCCGTCCAGGTCGGTGACGACCATGGACTCGGGTGTCAGCTCGTCGTAGCTGATGCCCGACGGCTTGATCACCATGAGGTCGCGGCCGGGCACCCGGGCCGAGATGTTGCCGGCCGTCCAGACGACGAGTTCCCACCGCAGCAGCTCGGCGTGCAGCCGGGCGACCTCGGCGCGCAGCTCGTTGAGGACAGTGTCCACATCAGCTCCCTGTTCGTGATCCCGCCAGCACCGCATGACGCGCGCCACCGCCTGCCCGCCAGCACCGCCTGCCCGCCAGCACCGCCACGCGGACGGTACCGGCTCCCGCGCAGCACCAAGCCCCGGAGAGCACCGGAACCCTGACACACCGTGTCCCGGCTGGCGCCGCCGCGCAGTCAGCATCGCGCATCCGGCGGGCCGCATTGGAAGCTATAGCGAACTAGTGCTGAATTACCACCCTCGACGGTGACGAACCGCAGGCCGGGGCGGTCCCGCCGGCGGACCGCCCGGTCAGCCGGCGGTGCGCCAGAGCACCGGGCGGACCGCCCCCTCGCTGTTACGCACGTTCGCGAGGACCAGGCCGGTGTCGGTCATCTCGACGACGTCGCGCAGCGCCCAGCCGGCCGGGAGGGCCAGCGGGGTGCGGGCACCGTTCGACCACAACCACGGCGTGCTCGCACCATCCGCGGCCCTGGCCACGACGACGGCCCGGCCGCGGCTGGCGAGGGCCACCGCCCGCACCCCGGTCTCCCCGGCGCGCACGGGAATCGTCGTCAGCGTCGGCGCCGCGCCGTTCGTGACGTGCCAGAGCGCGGCGACCTCCGGGGCCGGGGTGGCGGAGGCGTCGAACAGGTAGCCGGCGACCCACCCGTCGGCGGACAGCGTGTCCAACGTCGCACAGCCCAGCGAACCGACCCGGCCGGCGGTCGGCAGCGCGATGTCCGCGCCGGCCACGCCGCGGCGCAGCGCCATCACCCGGGTGAAGCCGGTGTCCTGCGAGTAGTTCGTGATGCCGCTGTAGGCGACGGTGCCGTCCGGCTGGATCGCGGACACGCAGGGCGACTGCGGCACGTCGAGCTGGCCGAACGTCGGCAGCTTGTACGTCGCCCCGTCCTGCCAGATCACCGAGTGGCCCTGCGAGCCCCGCCCGACGCCGGTGGTCGTGCCCAGCAGCGCGGTGCGCGGCCCGGCGATCGACGTGACGGTGATGATCCGCGCGTCGTGGAAGTCGGGGGCGCCGCCCGGCTCGGTGCGGGTCCCGTTGCGGCCGACGATCACCGACGTGCCGCTGATCGAACCACCGGTGTACACGGCCCACTGGGCGGGTCCGACGGCGGTGACCTGGGAAATGACGTCGTTTCCGGTGCTCGGCGGGGTCAGCGCGGTCGTCCGGGTGCCCGCCGCCGACCAGCGCACCGGCTGGCGGTCGTAGGTGGCCGGGCCGATGACGACGCCGCCGGCCTCACCCAGGTCGGTGACGCCGTTGACCTCCACGCCGACCGTCCCCGTGGGCACGGTGAGCCGCTGCGCCAGGGCTGGCCCGGCCACCGGCGAGACCAGCCAGCGCCAGCCGCTCCTCGGCCTGAGCGGGCTGGTGATCACCGGTGGCGGGAACGGTGCCGACGTGCCGACCACCGCGCCCGCCGGGGAGACGTCGGTCGCCTGGGTGATCTCGTCGTCACCGGTGAGGAGGAGCGGCTGCACCACCCGTCCCCTGGCGGCGGCGGCCGGCTCGTCGGGGGCCGCCGCGCCCGCGGCGACAGCGCACCGCCACCGGCCTGAGCGGTCGCCGGGGGCCGGATCGGCCTGGGAGAGAGGCTTCCTGTTCCTGCGCACAGGGTCCGCGTCCGAGTTGTCCCTGCCGCGGCAGTCGGGAGGCAACGGCGGAAGTGGTGACTCGAGCCCCGGATATTGCCGGAACAACCGGACGACATAGCGCGCATAGCCCCGGTCCTATGGGCATCCGCCGAACCGTGCATCTAGCGTGGTCGGGTCAACACGGAACCTGGGGGGTGTCATGGCTCTACGTCGCGGACTTGTCGTTTCAGTGATGATCGGTGTGCTCACGTTGGTCGCCGGACTCACCGGTACCGCCGGTGCCGCGTCGGGCACGGGCACACCCGCGTTGGGCGCGGCGAAGGCGACCTCGGTCGTGCGGGCTGCCGGCTACACGCCGATCTCGTTCGCCGGCTTCGACCCGGGCGCCGATCTCAGCGTGATCGTCGGGCTGCTCTCGACGTCCGGCGACGGGCACCCGCAGCGGGCGTTCCTGTTCCACCGCGGGGAGTTCGTCGGCAACGACGCGCCGCAGCCCAGCGCGACGATCCGCTGGATCTGGTCCACGGATCGGGTGGTCGCGCTGCAGTACGACCTGTACCGCCCGGGCGACCCGATGTGCTGCCCGACCGTCGGCGGGTCCACCGTGCGCTTCCAGTGGAACGGCGCCACCGTGACCGCGCTGGACCCGGTCCCCACCGCTGCCTACTCGGCCGCGGCCAGCCGCCGCTGAACCGAGCCGGGGGTCGCGCGGCGGCCATCCGGCCCCGCGTGACCCCCGCTCAACCTTCGACCGACGGCCCGCGGCGCTCCGCCACCGCCGCGCCGGCCGTCACGGCGCCGCCGTCCTCCGTGCCCGGTTCAGCGGCCTTCGGTTCAGTGGCCTTCGGTTCAGTGGCCCTCGACGGCCTCGACGAGTTCGGTCAGGACGCCGCCGAGGGCCTTGGGGTGCAGGAACGCGATCCGGCTGCCGGCGGTGCCGTGCACCGGCGTCTTGTTCACCAGATCGAAGCCGGTCTCGGTCAGCGCGGCCAGCGCACTGTCGATGTCGGCCACGCCGTAGGCGATGTGGTGGATCCCCGGTCCGCGCTTGACCAGGAACTTCCCGACCGGGCTGTCCTCGCGCAGGGGCTCGAGCAGCTGGACGTAGGAACTGCCGGCCTCGCCGCTGTTCACCAGCAGCATCGCCTCCCGCACGCCCTGGCGCTCGTTGTCCTCCTGGTGCACGACCTTGAGGCCGAACGCCTTCTCGTAGTGGGGGATGGCCTCGGCCAGCGAAGCCACCGCGATTCCGACGTGGTCGATCCTGCTCAGCACAATTCTCTCCCTGTCACAACGGCTACCCTCGCGTCGCGGCCCGCGCCGCGGGCCGGTGCGTCGACGCCGTCCCGCGCCGGGCGGCGCCGGGCTTCGCGCACCCGTCGTTGAGACTGCCTGGTCACGCTGCCGGCGTCGACCGATGCGGGCCGGTGGCGAGAGTGATCGTCGTCGCGTCGCGCGTCGGTCCCGGCACGGAGCGCCCGCTGGAATAGAGGGCACCGCCGGTATCGGCGTGCTGTCCGGAACGTCGTAGAGTGGTCTGTTATCAGCCTTGCTCCGGACGGCGAGAGACTAACGATAGGGTCACCTTGTCCACGACGCGTCGTGAACCATCCGCACTCCGCGCGGCCCGCGCCACCACATATCAGATAGGCGAGGTGGCCGAGCGGGTCGGGCTCTCCCTGCGCACGGTCCGGTACTACGAAGAGGCCGGGCTGCTGACAACTGCCGGTCGCACCCCGGGCGGCTTCCGCCTCTACGGCGACGAGGCCGTCGACCGCCTGCAGGTCATCAAGAAGATGAAGTCCCTGGGATTCACCCTGGACGAGATGCGGTCGCTGCTGTCGGTGCGCGACGAGCTCGCCGATGCCGCCGTGTCCGACGTTCGCCGCGCCGAGCTGCGCGAGCTGCTGCGCACCTGGGTCGTGCTCGCCGAGGAGAAACTGGCCACGCTGCGTGCGCAGGCGGGCGTCGCCGAGGACTTCGTCGTCGGGCTGCACGGCGATGCGCACCGGTCGGTCTGACGGAGGCACGGTTTGTGAACGTCTGTCCGTCGTCCGCCGCCCGCCGATGGGCGGCGGGGGGAGCCGGCGTGTGGTTCGACGTGTACCGCGGAATGCCCTGACGGACGATCGCAATCGGGTACCGTAGGTGACGGAGCGGGCTTCGGCATTCCCGGTGCTGGCCATTCCGGATCTTCATCTGGCGGCCGACGGGGGCTGTGCCCGCACAGTGCTGCCGCCGCGGGGGAGGCCACCGCTGTCCCTGTCGTTCCCGGGCGGCTTATGTGAAGAATCACCGGAGTTTTACGGTGTGCGAGTTGCCGTGGGCAGCGGACGCACAGACGCTAGTAGTCAGAGCACCTGCCGCCACGATTACCGTGATAAGGGTTGAATTGTCCACTGCTAGAAGTGCCAGACCTTCGGCCGATGCCCGCGGTGAACGCTATGAGATCGGTGACGTCGCGACCCTGGTGACCCTGTCCCTGCGGACCGTACGGTTCTACGAGCAGGAGGGCCTGCTGGTCCCGGTTGATCGCACGGCGGACGGCTTCCCGCTCTACGACGACGACGCGCTCGACCGGTTCTTCCTGATCAAGAAGATGAAGCCGCTCGGCTTCACCGTCGAGGAGATGCGCTCGCTACTCACTCTGCGTGAGCGAATTGGCCGGCCGGAACTGACTGCGGCGAACCGCGCCGAGCTGCACGACCGGCTGCGCACCTGGGTCAGCCTCGCCGAGGAGAAGCTTGCCGCGCTGCAGGAGCAGGTGCGTCTCGCCGAGGACTTCATGATCGGCCTGAAGGACGACGCCGCCCGGTCGTTGCGTGTCGACGGCGAGCTGGGTGAGGACCCCCTGGGCGCCGCCGCCCGGGGCCTCGACCTTGACGACTCGTTCCTCGACTTCCTCACCGACCCGCTCGGCGACGGCCCGGACAGGACCAGCACGAACACCCTCGACGCCGATCCCCGCGGCCCCGAGAACACCGGCGAAGGGGGCCAGCCCGGCGGTCGCTGACGCGCCGACGCGTGGCTGTCTGCCCTCGGCAGATCTGCTCCGGGCAGATCGTCGGCGCGAACGGCCCGCGCTGGGCGACGCTGGCAGAGCCGGCCCCTCGCCCGCCGCGGCGAGCCCCGACAGGCCGGCGGAAGGATGCCCACGATGCCCGCGCTGCCCGCCTCCTCGGCCCCGAGCCTCGTGCCCCACCTGCGGGGTGCCGCCGCGATCGCGGCGGGAACCATGGACGATCAGGTCTACGGCCGGCTGCTGGAGAACCGCATCGTGTTCCTCGGCACCGTCGTCGAGGACGACGTCGCCAACGCGATCAGTGCGAAGCTGCTGCTGCTCGCCGCCGAGGACCCCGACGCCGACATCTACCTCTACATCAACTCCCCCGGCGGCTCGGTGAGCGCCGGCATGGCGATCTACGACACGATGCAGTACATCAGCAACGACGTCGCGACCGTCGCCCTCGGCCTGGCCGCGTCGATGGGCCAGTTCCTGCTCTGCTCCGGCGCCACCGGCAAGCGCTACTCGCTGCCGCACGCGCGGATCATGATGCACCAGCCGCACGGCGGCATCGGCGGCACCGCCGCCGACATCTCCATTCAGGCCGAGCAGATGCTCTACACCAAGCGGATCCTGCAGGAGCGCATCGCCGCTCACAGCGGGCATACGGTCGAGCAGATCGAGGCGGACTCCGACCGCGACCGCTGGTTCACCGCCGTCGAGGCCCGCGACTACGGCCTGGTCGACCACGTCGTGCAGCGCGTGGACGAGGTGCCCGGCGGGAAGGCCGGCGGCATCGGCCCGCGGCGCCGCCCGAGCACCCGCGCCGGCTTCGGTGACGCCGGGAGCGCCCGGTGAACGCCGGCTGGCAGGCGCCGTCCGCCCGCCAGGTGCTGCCGAACATCGTCGAGCGCACCTCCCGTGGCGAGTACGCGATGGACCCGTACTCGAAGCTGCTCAAGGAGCGGATCGTCTTTCTGGGTGTGCAGATCGATGATGTGTCGGCGAACGA
>NZ_JALKFU020000202.1 GCF_023242965.2 Frankia sp. AgKG'84/4 | reverse complement strand
GGTACCACCGCCGGCGGCGAGCCGCCCGGGGCCGGCCGCGGCAGTGGCACCGCTGCGGCCCGTGTCGGCGGACGGTCCGATGCCGGGCCCGAACCTGCCGGCCTCGAATCCGCCTGGCCCGAATCCGCCTGGCCCGAATCTGCCTGGCCCGAATCTGCCTGGCCCGAACCCGACGGGCCCGAACCCGACGGGCCCAAGTCTGCCGGCACGGACCGCGGGCGGGTTGCCGCGACGGGTGTCGCGAAGCCTCAAGGACGCGACCGGGCCGCACCTGGTGTCCCCGCCATCCCGCACCCCGGCGGCACGCGGTGCCGACCATGAGCGGCTGCTGGCCGATCTGGAGGCGTTCACTCAGGGCGAGCAAGCCGCCCGCGACGAGCAGCGAGGGGCCTGAGTCCAGCCGTGTCTGACACCACCAGCGACAGCACTTTCCACGACCGGGGCACCACCGGCGAGTTCACCTGGCTCGTCAACGACTTCGTCGGCCGGGTACACGGCGTCTCCCACGCCATGATCCTTTCTGCCGACGGCCTGTCGCTCGCGGCATCGGACACCATCGAGACCGTCGCCGCCGAGCATCTCGCGGCGATCGCCAGCGGGATGATCAGCCTCGCACGCAACAGCGCCCGGCTGTTCGACCGGGGCACCTGCGAGCAGATCATCGTCCGGATGTCCGCGGGCTATCTGCTGTTCATGGGCATCGATGCAGGTGCTGGTCTCGCGGTCCTCACCGACGCCGACTGCGACATGAAGGTCGTCGCCTACGAGATGACGCAGTTCGTGTCGCATGCCGGCCACGCGCTGACCCCGCAGACCCGGGTGGACCTGCGCCAGATCCTGGCGGGACGACAGCTGTGACGTCGCCCGTCGGGGGGCCGACCGAGACCCCCGCGGCACCGCTGCGGCGCCGCAGCCGGCGGGTGCGGCCCTACGCGTTGACCGGGGGCCGCACGCGCGCCCGCCACCACCTGCTGGTGGAGACACTGATCTCGGTACCGCGCTACGACCCGGAGCTCAGCGAGTCGCTGATGCCGGAGTCGAAGGCGCTCTACGAGCGGGCCCGGGCGCCGCTGTCGATCGCCGAGCTCTCGGCGCTGCTGTCGATCCCGCTGGGCGTCGTCCGGGTGCTCATCAGCGACCTCGCGGCGCAGGGCGCGGTGTTCATCCATCCCACCGCACACGCCTACTCACATGATCAAAACGTGCTGGAGCGCATCCTGCACGGACTGCTGGAGCTGCCGGTCTGAGCCAGAACCCACCCGGGGGCACACCCGTCGTCGACCTCCCCGGCGCCGCCTGCGGGCCCGAGCACCTCACCATCTCCGCCAAGATCGTCATCGCCGGTGGCTTCGGCGTCGGGAAGACCACGCTGGTCGGCTCGGTGTCCGAGGTGCCGCCGATCAATACCGAGGCGTGGATGACCGAGGCGAGCGAGAGCGTCGACGCGCTGCCCGCGGGCAGCGCGAAGACCACAACGACGGTCGCGATGGACTTCGGCCGCATCTCGCTGGACTCCGACCTGATCCTGTACCTGTTCGGCACGCCGGGGCAGGCGCGATTCTGGTTCCTGTGGGACGACCTGGCCCGCGGCGCCCTCGGCGCGATCGTCCTGGCCGACACCCGCCGGCTCGACGAGTCGTTTGCCGCCGTGAACTACTTCGAGCACGACTCACCCGTGCCGTTCCTCGTCGCCGTCAACCTGTTCGACGGCCGGCAGTGGCACGACCTCGACGATGTCCGTGACGCCCTGGCGCTGCGGCCCGAGGTCCCGTTGATCACCTGCGACGCCCGGGACCCGGCCTCCACCGCCGAAGCCCTGCGCACGCTTGTCCGGTACGCCATCTCCCTGACCTGAGGAGCCCGTGTATGCGCAAGATCCTGATCGTCGGCGCCGGCCAGTCGGGCCTTCAGCTCGCCCTCACCCTGCGGGAGCACGACTACGACGTCACGTTGATGTCGGCGCGCACCCCGGCGGAGATCCGCACCGGACGGGTGATGTCGACGCAGGCCATGTTCCACACGGCGCTGCAGCTCGAACGGGATCACGGGCTCAACCTCTGGGAGGACGAGGCGGTCGCGATCGAGGGCCTCGGCCTGTCGATCGCCGGGCCGGACGGCGGACGGGCACTGGACTGGTTCGGCCGACTCGACCATCCAGCGCAGTCGGTGGACCAGCGGGTGAAGATGGCCGGCTGGGCGGAGCTGTTCGAGGAGCGCGGCGGCAAGCTGATCATTTCGGGGGTCACCACCGCCGACCTCAACGGCCTGGCGGAGCTTTACGACCTGGTGATCGTGGCGGCCGGGAAGGGCGAGCTGGTCGGCCTGTTCGACCGCGACGCCGCGCGCTCGCCGTACACCGCCCCGCAGCGCACGCTGGCGCTGGCCTACGTGCACGGCCTGGCACCCCGGCCCGAGCATCCCGACTCCCCCGGCATCCGGTTCACCATCGCGCCCGGCGTCGGCGAGCTGTTCGTCATCCCGGCCTACACCCTCAGCGGAAACTGCGACATCCTGTTCTTCGAGGGGTGCCCGGGCGGGCCGCTGGACTGCTGGGACGACCGCCCCGAGCCGGCCGCGCACCTGGCACGCCTGCTCGAGCTGATCCGCCGGTACGCGCCGTGGGAGTACGAGCGCTGCGCCGAGGTGGAGCTCACCGATGCGAACGCCACCCTCGCCGGCGGCTACCCGCCGGTGGTGCGCCACCCGGTCGGCCTGCTGCCCTCGGGGCGCTCCGTGCTTGGCATGGCGGACGTGGTCGTCGCCAACGACCCGATCACCGGGCAGGGCTCGAACAGCGCGGCGAAGTGCGCCCAGTCCTACCTCGACAGCATCCTGGCGCACGGGGACAGGCCGTTCGACGAGGTCTGGATGCACTCGGCCTTCGACCGCTTCTGGGACTACGCCGAGCACGTCACGGCCTGGACCAACGCCCTGCTGTCGCCGCCGCCGGAGCACGTCCAGCAGATCCTCGGCGCCGCCGGGGCGAACGAGGCGGTGGCGCGGCGCTTCGTCAACGGTTTCGACAACCCCCGGGACTTCCAGCGCTGGTTCCTCGATCCGGCGGGGGCCGCCGACTACCTCGCCGGCGTCTGACGAACCGTCCCGCGGATTCGGTGCGCCGCCGGCCGAATCCGCGGCGACACAATGGCGCCACCGTTCGACAGCGTCATGGTCCGACAGCGGAGTGTGAATGACCCGGATTTACCTACCGGAAATTCCCCGCCCCGTCGCGGCAGCTTGACGACGCGGCACGCGCCCTACCTTCGAGGGGGTGGCCCGGGCAGGCCGGTCCGGCTCCGACGGTCGTCGGGCACCGCGCCGACCTGCGACCGTTCCAACCCGCCGCAACGCAGGCCAGAAGCTCGCCAGGGGCCGTCGCGCGACATTTCGAGCGCGGACATAGCAGCCCGGCACGGCTTCGCGCCATCGATTCAAAGAATCCGCCGGCATGCCGTGTCCCATCTCACAGTGCCGTTCACCTTCGTGAAAGTCGAGTCAGCATGGGGTAATTCCTCGTCCGGACTCTGCGAGTTTACCGGCACCGAGGCCGCCGGACACAGAAGGTGAAGAGGTGATTCATGAGTGCGACGGACGCCCACACAATCAGCGAGCTTGTTCACAACGCGTGTTATCCCATCACCGAGCCGGCCAGCCCGCTGTGGTGGTCCATCGTCTCCCGCGCCCGCCACGACTTACGCACCGATGGCTGCTGCGTGCTGCCGGGGTTCATCCAGCCGGCGGCCTTTTCGTCCCTCGCGGCCGAATGCGAGTCGGTGGCGCCGCTCGCGTACGACCGAATCGAGGACGTCAACGCCTACAACATTCCACTCGACGCCGACCTGCCCACGGACCATCCCGGCCGGCACGTCATGCGGCGCGGCAACGCCTTCGTCGCCCGGGATCAGATTCCGGCCGGCTTCGCCGTCCACCAGCTTTACCGCAGCGAGCCGTTCCAGCGTTTCGTCGCGGCCTGCTTCGGTCTCCCCCAGGTCCACGAACTGGCCGACCCGCTCGCCGGGTGCTGCCTGAACGTGATCTCGCCGGGGCTGGAGCACCCGTGGCACTTCGACACCAACGAGTTCGCCGTCAGCCTGCTCACCCAGGAACCCGAGTTCGGCGGCGAGTTCGAGTACTGTCCCAACATCCGGACGGCACAGGCGGAGAACTTCGCCGACGTCCGCGCGGTGCTCGCCGGATCGGGCTCGCACCTGGTCCGCCGGCTCACCCTGCGCCCCGGCGATCTCCAGCTCTTCCTGGGCCGCTATTCGATGCACCGGGTGAGTGCCGTGCACGGCACCAGGGCCCGCCATTCGGCGATATTCGCGTATACCGAACGCCCCGGGGTCGTCGGCAGCCGCGAACGAACCCGCCAGCTGTTCGGTCGCCACCTGCCCGCGCATCACCGCGCTGACGCGGGTGCCGTGCGCGTCGACGCCCTGCTCGACTGACTGCGTTCTCGTCCGCACCGCGTGTCCGGCCGTCCAGGCTCGACCGTCTTCGTGTGATCCGCAGCGCCACCGTTGTTTCGAGGAGAAGCGTTCGCGTGTTTTCCAACGACGCAAACCCGACCGACGTCAACCCAACCGAACCGAACCCGGCCGCCGCCGTCGCCACGGCGCCGGCAGACGACCTCAGTCTTGACGAACAGGCCTTCGACGAGACCGGCAAGGTCACCCTCGACCACATCTACACCCAGCCGGATCCCCGCTCGTACTTCCGCACCCTGCGCCAGCTCGACTACGTCATTCCCCAACTCGCGAAGCCGTACTTCGGCCGGCTCGTCGACGAGTGCCGAACGCGGCTGGGGCGCCCCACCACGGTGCTCGACGTCGGCTGCTCCTACGGGGTCAACGCCGCACTGCAGCGCTGCGACCTGACGATGGACGACATGTATGACCGGTACGGCCAGCAGGACGGCCCGAAGGCCGGCCAGGACCGCGCCGTCCTGCTGGCGCGCGACCGGCAACTCGTCCACTCCCGACGGTCCCGCTGGGCGCCCCGGTTCGTGGGGCTGGACAGCTCCCGCCCGGCGGTCCGTTACGGCCTGGCCGCGGGCTTCCTCGACGACGCGGTCTGCGCCGACCTGGAGAGCCGGGAGGCGACTGCGGACGAGCGGACCGTGCTGGCGAGCGCCGACCTCGTCGTGTCCACCGGCTGCATCGGGTATGTCAGCGAGCGGACGATCGACCGAATCGCCAGGGCCGGCGAGGAGTCCCGCCGGCCCTGGATGGCCCACTTCGTGCTGCGCATGTTCCCGTTCGACCCGTTCGAGGCGGCGCTGGACGCGCTCGGCTACGACACCGTCCACGTCGAGGGGGTCTATCCGCAGCGCCGCTTCGCCTCCGCCCAGGAGCAGGAGCAGGTGCTGGACACCCTCTCGGCCGTCGGCGTGGACCCCACCGGGCTGGAGAGCGACGGCTGGATGTACGCGCAGCTACACATGTCCCGGCCCCGCGGGGTGGGACAGCGCGCGGCCCTCGCGGCCGCCACGAGCGGCGTGCCGATCCCCTGATCGGGCGGCCCGTCCTGGCCTGCCGGCACCGCGGACTTCCGCCGGCAGGCCAGTGACCGCAGCGCATCAGCGCAGACACCGCATCCGCTGGCCGGCGCCGAATTCGATTCGAAACTCACATGTGCCGGACGCACCGCGACCATCCCGGCGACCATGGAACGAGTACCCCCGTCCGGGTGCCCGCACCGACCCCGACCCGTCAGCCCATCAGACAAGCCGAGGCAAAGATTGAACGCGACGACGCCCGCCCGCGCCTCTGCCGGGACCTTCGCCCACGACGACGAGCTGCCCCGGGTGCCGCTGCCCAGCCTCGCGGACAGTTGTGAGCGCTTCCTGGCCTGGTCCGCGCCCCTGCTGACCCCGGCGGAGCGCGCCCGGACAGAGGCGGTGGTGACCGCCTTCCAGGCCGCCGACGGCCCCGGGCCGATCCTGCAGGCCGCGCTCGAGAGCTACGACGCGACCGAAGGCGTGCACAGCTGGCTGGACGACTTCTGGGACTCCCGCTACCTCGGGCGCCGGGACCGTATCGCCCTCAACGCCAACTACATCTTCAAGTTCGCCGACCGCGCGCCCGGATCGGCGGACCAGCCGCAGCTCGACCGGGCCGCCGGCCTCATCGCCGCGGCCGTCGACTACAAACTGCGCCTCGACGACGAGCGGATCGAACCGGTCCTCCAGCGCGGCAAGCCGCTGTCGATGGCCCAGAACACCTACCTGTTCTCCACCACCCGCATCCCGGGCGCGGTGCAGGACACCGTGCGGACCCCGTACAGCGCGCAGTGGCCCGGCCCCTCCCAGGCCCGCCACATCGTCGTCCTCCACCAGGGCAACCTGGTCCGGATGGACGTCATCGGCCCGGACGGGCGCCCGTACGCGCTGGACGACCTGGCTGCCGGGCTGACCGCTGTCCTGAAGGCGACACCGGCGCGGGTACCGGCGGACACCGCCGTCGGCCTGCTCACGACCAAGGCCCGCGCCGCCTGGGCGGACAGCCGGGCTCGGCTGTCCGCACTCGACCCGGCGAACGCCGCCGCGCTGGACACGATCGAGACCGCGCTGTTCTGCCTCTGCCTGGAAAGCACCACGCCCGCCGACAACCTGGGCGTCTGCGACCAGCTCCTGCACGGCAACGCGGTGAACCGCTGGTTCGACAAGGCCGTGTCGCTGATTGTCTTCCCGGACGGGCAGGCGGGCATCAACGTGGAGCACTGCGGCCTGGACGGCACGACGATCCTCAGCTTCGTCGACGATCTGCTCGCCACCTCGCCGCAGGAGCACGCGGCCAGCTCCGGCGCTCAGCCCCAGGGCCAGCCGGCGATCGACCCGGTCGAGTTCGTCCTCGACGACGCGCTGCGGGCTGACATCGGCGCCGCGGGCGAGTCGTTCGCCGAGTTCACCGGGGCCACCGCCTCGACCGTGCTGACCATCGACGACTTCGGGCAGAGCGACGCCAAGCGGCTGCGGATCTCCCCCGACGCGTTCGTCCAGCTCGCCTACCAGCTCGCGCACGCGCGGGCCAAGGGCCGCACCGGCGCGACCTACGAGTCGATCGCGACCCGGGGGTGGCGCCGCGGGCGCACCGAGGCGATGCGGGTGGTGACCGCAGAGGCACTCGAGTTCGTCTCCGCACTGCAGGACCCGGCCGCGACGCCGGAGGCGAAGCGGGCCGCCCTGCGGGCCGCTGCGGACGCGCACGTGCGGCGGGCGCGCGAGTGCCAGGCCGGGCAGGCCCCCGAGCAGCATCTGTGGGAGCTGCAGTTCATCGCCCGCCGCCGCGGCGCGGAGCTGGGAGTGAGCGAGCCGCTCGCGCTCTACGACACGCCCGGCTGGATCAAGTCCCGCGACGATCTGCTGAGCACCAGCTCGGCGCCGTCGGTCAACGTCGAGTTCTTCGGCTTCGGCTCGACGAGCAGCCAGTGCATCGGCGTGGCTTACGTCCTGCTGGCCGACCGGTTCAACCTTTACCTGAGCACGCCCCGGCCCGTCGCCGACGGCATGCACGCCTTCGCCGAGCAGCTCGTTCTCGCCCTGCGCGAGCTGCGGGAACTTCTCGCCGCGGAGACGGCCGCGGACTGATCTCTCAGCGGCGGCGGTCCTGGGGCAGGCGGGTGGGGCCGACGTGGCGATCGAGCCAGTCGCGCAGCACCCGCATCCGGCGCCAGGCGCCGGCGACCTGCTGCGCGCACTCGGGTTCGGTCAGCCACGGCGGCTCACCGAACTCGCGGTGGACGGTGAGCGTCCGGTGCCGCAGCAGGTCGATGCGCGGATGGTCGGCGTCATAGCCGCGGGGCCGGGTCTTCAACCGGTTACCGGAGATCTCGTAGCCGTCGGCGCGCAGGCCGGCCACGACGCTCTCCAGCTTCGGCCCGGTGACGTCGTCGGCGACCGCCGCCCGCAGCCGTTCCACCTGGTCTGCGGCGGTCTGCCAGTAGCCCGAGGCGACCATCAGCCCCCTCGCCGACACCTCCACGTAGCCGCCGCCGGTGAGGTAGGCGCCGATCGCGGTCTTGTACGGGGACTTGTCCTTGGCGAACCGGACGTCGCGGTGCGGCCGGAACAGGTGCGACTCCCCGAACTCCGGTTCGAGCTCGGCGAGCAACGCCGTCATCGGCCCGCGCACGGCCTTCTCGTACTGGTCCCGATGATCCGTCCAGTAGGCCTTGCTGTTGTCCGCTTCCAGGCCGTCGTAGAAGATCAGCGCCGCGGTGGGGAATCCGGCGAACTCCGGCATCGGAGGCTCCTTCTCGGCTCGGCCTGTCTCGGCTCGGCCTGTCTCGGCTCGGCCTGTCTCGGCTCGGCCTGTCTCGGCTCGGCGCTGTGGCGCGATCGTGCCGTCGGCGGTAAGCCTAGGAGCGCCCACCGACAGGATCCGCGGCCTGGTCTCCGACACGAGTCGGGACGATCCGCGCGCCGCCGCCCCACCCGCCGGGAACTCGCGGACTCGCCGCGTCGCGCCGCGCCGCCGCGCGGACCCGGCGGGGGAAGATGCGGCGGATGCACAGCGAGATCGAGACGTCACTCGGCGACGGGCGACTCACGCT
>NZ_JALKFU020000201.1 GCF_023242965.2 Frankia sp. AgKG'84/4 | reverse complement strand
GGTGCGCGTGGGTGCCGCGCGGCCCGCTCCGGCGGGCGTTCCCGCCGCGGCGGGCGTGCGGTGGGTCGAGGTCGCCGAAGTCGCCGAGGATCCCGCCGGCTCGTCCGGTGCGGACGGCGCCGAGGTCGATCGGCTGGCCAGGGAGTACCGCGCGCTCGTCACCGATCTGCTGCGCCAGCGTGGTGCCTGGCAGGTCGTCGACGCTCTGCCGGCGGCCACCGAGCCGGACGCGCTGGCCGACACGGCTGGCTACGCCGCCTACCTGAGCACCGCGCAGAAGATCGAACTGCTCGGCACTCCCGCGGTCGGCGCGCGCCTGGATCGGCTGCTGGGCTGGACGAAGGAGCATCTCGCCGAGCTCGACGTCGCCGAGACGATCCGCCGCGACGTCCAGGAGGGCATGGACCGCCAGCAGCGCGAGTTCCTGCTGCGCCGCCAGCTCGACGCCGTCCGCAAGGAACTGGGCGAGCTCACCGGCGCCGGTGCGGACGCCGAGGGCGCCGGTGGCGGTTCCGAGCCGGCGGACTACCGCGCCCGGATCGAGGCCGCGAACCTACCCGAGAAGGTGCGTGCGGCGGCCGTGAAGGAGGTCGACAAGCTGGAGCGGACCGCCGAGTCCTCGCCCGAGGGCGGCTGGATCCGCACCTGGCTCGACACCGTCCTCGACCTGCCGTGGTCCGTGCGCGCCGAGGACACCTACGACATCACGGCGGCCCGCGCCGTGCTCGACGCGGACCACGCCGGGCTCTCCGACGTCAAGGACCGCGTCATCGAGCACCTCGCGGTGCGTCGCCGCCGCGCCGACGCGGGCCTCGGTGTCGTCGGCGGCCGCCGTGGCGGCGGCGCGGTGCTGGCCCTGGCCGGGCCGCCCGGGGTCGGCAAGACCTCGCTCGGTGAGTCGATCGCGCGGGCGATGGGCCGGTCCTTCGTCCGGGTGGCCCTCGGCGGTGTGCGCGACGAGGCCGAGATCCGCGGCCACCGGCGCACCTACGTCGGCGCGCTGCCCGGGCGCATCGTCCGGGCGATCCGCGAGGCCGGATCGATGAACCCCGTCGTCCTGCTCGACGAGGTCGACAAGCTCGCCGCCGACTACCGCGGCGACCCGACGGCGGCGCTGCTGGAGGTGCTCGACCCCGAGCAGAACCACACCTTCCGGGATCACTACCTGGAGGTGGAACTGGATCTGTCCGACGTGCTCTTCCTGGCCACGGCGAACGTGCTGGAGGCGGTCCCGGCGCCGCTGCTTGACCGAATGGAGATCATCCGCCTCGACGGCTACACCGAGGAGGAGAAGGTCGTGATCGCCCGCGACCACCTGCTGCGCCGCCAGCTCGACCGGGCCGGCCTCGCCGTCGGGGACGTCACGGTCACCGATGGGGCGCTGGGCGCGATCGCCGGTGAGTACACCCGCGAGGCGGGCGTGCGCGACCTGGAACGCTCGATCGGCCGGCTGCTGCGCAAGATCGTGGCGCGGGCGGCGCTCGGCGAGGCCACGCTGCCGGTCGCGGTCGACGTCGGTGACCTGACCGGCTACCTTGGCCGGCCCCGGCATACCCCGGAGTCGGCGGAGCGCACCGCCCTGCCGGGCGTGGCGACCGGACTCGCGGTCACCGGCGCCGGCGGCGACGTGCTGTTCGTCGAGGCGTCGCTCGCCGACCCGGAGACGGGCGGCGCGGGCATCACGCTGACCGGCCAGCTCGGCGACGTGATGAAGGAATCGGCCCAGATCGCGCTGTCCTACCTGCGTTCGCACGGCGTGGAGCTGGAGCTGCCCGTCGGGGACCTCGCCGACCGTGGCGTCCACGTGCACGTCCCCGCGGGGGCCGTGCCCAAGGACGGCCCGAGTGCCGGGGTGACCATGACGACCGCGCTGGCGTCGCTGCTGTCCGGCCGGCCGGTCCGGGCGGACGTGGCGATGACCGGGGAGGTGTCGCTGACCGGGCGGGTGCTGCCGATCGGCGGGGTGAAGCAGAAGCTGCTCGCCGCGCACCGGGCCGGCATCACCACCGTGCTGCTGCCCCAGCGCAACGGCCCCGACCTGGACGACGTGCCGGCGCCGGTGCGCGACGCGCTCACTGTCCACCTGGTGACCGAGGTCCGGGAGGTGCTGGACCTCGCGTTGGAACCGGCCTACGCGGCCCACGCCGGCCGGGCACCGGAGGCGCTGGCGGCCTGAGCTGATCTCCTGCCCGCGGGTTCGGGCGGCCCATCCCGGGCTGCCCGAACCGGCGTCTGGGCGGCGGCGGATGACTGGTCGGAAAACAGGTCGTACACGTCTCGTGAGCGACACGCCGTGGACGAGGTAAACAGCATGTGACGAGGCCGCAGGAGTGCCGGATCACGGTTACGGTCGGGGCGTGGATCGTCGCCGCTGTCTTCGGCAGGAGCGCGTTGTAGAGGAGCGCATTCTCGCGCTCGGCCGCCGGGGGGTGCGTCAACGCCCGCGCGACAACCGCGGCCCCGCGCACCTACCGAGCCGGCCACCGGGCCGGCGCCGCCGCATCCGCTGACCCGTCGGCCGAGATGCCTGCTGCATCAGCAGCCGGCCCGCCGGGCGAGCGTGGCGCGCGCGGCGCGACCCGTCGTGTGGCGCCGCTGGCCTGGTCGCGCATTTTCGTCCGGGGTGCCCCTGTTTGGGTGGGCCCCGCTACCCGCGTCCTACGGCCGCCGGCTAGAGTGATCGGCTCCAGTGCCGAGACGGCGGAGGGGCCCGATGGACTCCCTGCGACGAGGCTGGATCGGTCTGGTGCTGTTCCTTGCGGCGCTCGTGCTGATGCCCGTCCTGGTCTACGGGTACGGCCGCAGTGACGTGGCCGGTCGCGGATCCGATGCGTTGTCCGTCGACGCACCGGCCCCCACGGCCACGGTCGATCCGCTCGGGCCGATGGCCAGCACGGCGCCGGTGGACGCCGGCCTCACGTTCACCGGCATCCGCGAGGACGAGACGATCTACGGGTTCCGCCAGATCCAGATCGAGTCCGAACGGTATTCCGGCTCGATCGAGTACGTCCTCAACGGCCCCATCTCACCCTTTCTGACCGTGGTGGGACGCGCGCCCTACATTTTCTCGCCGCAGGACCGCGGCTGGCAGACCACTGCCGTCCCCAACGGCCAGTACACCCTCACCGCCATCCCGACCGAGGTCGCCAACGCCGCGATCTCGATCTCCTTCACGGTGAGTAATCAAAGTGCCGCCTTCGGTGCATGGCCGTCGCCGGCCGCCCAACCCTCCGGCGCCGCCAGTGGGGGTGCGCGTGACGGCGGGGGCAGTAGTCCCTAGTGTCAGCGGGATGGATCGTCTGGTGTGGATCGACTGCGAGATGACGGGCCTGGACGCCAGTTCGGACCTACTACTGGAAGTCGCCTGTCTGGTTACTGACAGTGAGTTGAATGTGCTCGACCAAGGCATCGATCTGGTGATCTCAGCGCCGGACGAGGCCCTGGACACGATGGTGCCGGTGGTCCGCGAGATGCACCAGACGTCGGGTCTGACCGAAGCCGTCCGCAGATCTACCGTGTCGCTCGCCGAGGCGGAGCGGACCCTGCTCGACTACGTCCGCGCCCGGGTCCCGGAGGCGCGCAAGGCGCCGCTGTGCGGCAACACGATCGCCACCGACCGCACGTTCCTCGCCCGGTACATGCCGTCGCTGGACGCCCACCTGCACTACCGGATGATCGACGTCTCGTCGATCAAGGAGCTCGCCCGCCGCTGGTACGTGCGGACCTACTACGCCGCACCCGCCAAACGCGGTGGTCACCGCGCCCTGGCCGACATCCAGGAAAGCATCGAGGAGCTGCGGTACTACCGCTCGGCCCTGTTCGTCCCCGCCCCCGGCCCCGGCACCGACGAGGCACGCGCCATCGCGGCCGAGGTTCGGGCCCAGACGGACGCCGCCCACGCCGCCCTGGCCGCCGACCCCACCCACGCGCCCTGATCTCCACATCATTGACAACCCCCTTGCCCGAACGGCACTGGGGACCGGTACGATGGCTTCGCTCGGTACGACGCTCCAGGTGCCACAACCGGGATCCGCGCTGATGGTTTCGCCACCAGCCGTCCCGCCAGGCGCGTCCGGCACCGACATTGCACGTGGTGGGTGTAGCTCAGCTGGTAGAGCACCGGGTTGTGGTCCCGGTGGCCGCGGGTTCAAGTCCCGTCATCCACCCCACGTCTTCACCGCCGCTACCAGGCGTTTTAGGTCGGGTAGCGCGGTGCGGGTAGCACCGATCATGGTCATCGGGTAGCGCCAGGCGCCTCCAGCGCGGTGCGCGCGCCAGCTCGAATCGCTGCACGGCGAAGACAGTGCGGCCTGGCCCATGCCTCGCCTGACCCCAGCTATGCACCCCACCGGCGGCGAAACACCACGTCGCGATGAGTAGGGCGAGCGTGCCGGCGAAGGCGCTGCCGGGCTGCCGCTGACCCAGGCGCAGGTCTTCGGCGTCGTCCGGCGGCTGGCCCGCGCCGCCGGCCTGGCGAACGCCGATCGGGTCGGGCCGCAGAACCTGCGCGGACCTGCTCACGCCGGCGGCCCCGGACGGAGCTGGTCAGGCCGGCGGCGAGACGCATCCAGCCCCGGTGGGGAGCATCTGATGGACTTCTTCGACACCGCGCCAGAGGCGGAGTTCCGCGCGGAGCTTCGTGCCTGGCTGGCGGCGCACCGCCCGGCGCCACTGCCGTCGGACCCGGAGGACCGCGTCGAGGCGCTCGGCGCCTGGCATCGCGCGCTCGCCGCCGGCGGCTACGTCGGGCTCGCCTTCCCCCGGGCCTACGGCGGTCGCGGCCTGCCGCCGACGTTCGAGGCGATCCTCAACGATGAGCTCGGCCTCGGCGGTTTCCCGCCGCCGCCCGCCATCCACCACATCACCAACGCCATCCGACTGTTCGGCTCGGACGAGCAGAAGGCCCGGCACCTGCCCGGCATGCTCGCCTGCACGCAGCGCTGGTGCCAGGGCTTCAGCGAACCGAACGCGGGCAGTGACCTCGCATCGGTCCGCACCCGGGGGACCCGCGGCCCCGGCCGCGACGGCGCCGAAATCTACACCGTCGACGGCCAGAAGATCTGGACCAGCGAGGCCATCTGGTCGCAGTGGTGCCTGCTGCTGTGCCGGACCGAACCGGACGCGCCGGCGCACCGCGGCCTGTCGATGCTGCTCGTCCCGCTGGACACACCCGGTGTCGAGTGCCGCCCGATCGTCACCGCCGGCGGCTCCCGCGAGTTCGCCGAGGTGTTCTTCGCCGGCGCCGAGGTGCCCGCGGCGAACCTGCTCGGCGAGCCGGGCCAGGGCTGGGCGATCGCCATGCAACTCCTCGGCTACGAGCGTGGCCCCGGTGACATCGGCTGGGTGGCCCGGCTGATGCGGATGCTCACCCTGTTGGAGGAGGACATCCGAGCCGGCCGGGTCGTCACCGACGAGTCCGGCCGGCGGCAGGTCGCCCACGCCTGGGTGACGCTGGAGGCCCTGCGCCTGCATGTCGCCCGGACGCTGTCCTCCCGGCTGGACGGTTCCCTGCCCGGTTCCGAGGGCTCGATCGACAAGCTTCTCGTCACCGAGGCCGACCAGCTCCTCAACCATGTGATCATGGATCTCCGGGGGGCGTCGCCGCTGGTGGCCGACGATGCCTGGCTCGATGCCTACTTCTGGTCCCGGGCGCAGTCCCTGTTCGGCGGGACCCAGCAGGTCCAACGCACCATCGTCGCCCAGCGGGTCCTCGGCCTGCCACGATGACCGGCCCTGCCGGCGGGTGGTGAGGGGACCTGCTGCTGGGAAGAAACCGGGTGGGTCGGAGGTTGAGGCCGACAGGTAGTTGCGGTTGCAACTTCTTGTGAGCCGGCGGCGATCCCGCCGGGTGACCGAACGTGTAGCCAGGAGGACGACATGCCCGCCGTCACCGCCGATACCGTCCAGCTCCCGCGTCTGGCCGAGCCGGCGCTCGGCGCCGTCGACCGGCCGGTCCGGAAGATCATCACTGCGCCGAGCGGGTTCGAGGGAGAGGGGTTCCCGGTGCGCCGGGCGTTCTCCGGCGTGCGCCTGACCGACCTCGACCCGTTCATCCACATGGACCAGATGGGCGCGGTCGACTACGGTCCCGGCGAGCCCAAGGGCACCCCGTGGCACCCCCACCGCGGCTTCGAGACCGTCACTTACATGATCGACGGGATCTTTCAGCACCAGGACTCGCACGGCGGCGGTGGCCTGATCACCGACGGCGCCACGCAGTGGATGACGGCCGGCGCCGGCATCCTGCACATCGAGACGCCGCCGGAGGAGCTGGTCGTGCGCGGCGGGCTGTTCCACGGCGTCCAGCTGTGGGTCAACCTGCCCGCCCAGGACAAGTTCACCCCGCCGCGTTACCAGAACCTCGAGGCAGGCCAGGTGGTGCTCGCGGCCTCGCCGGACGGTGGCGCCCTGATCCGCGTCATCGCCGGTGACGTCGCCGGTCACCAGGGTCCAGGTTCGACGCACACGCCGATCTCGGTCGTGCACGCCACGGTAAGCCCGGGGGCGACGGTGGGCGTGCCGTGGAACCCCGGCTTCAACGCGCTGGTCTACGTCCTCGGCGGGCGTGGCACGGTGGGTCCGGCGGCCACGGCGATCGAGGGTGGGCAGCTCGCCGTTCTCGGCGCCGGCGACCTCGTCACCCTCGCGGCGGACGACCGCCAGGATTCGGTGACGCCGGCCCTGGAGGTCCTCGTGCTGGGTGGTCGCCCGATCCGCGAGCACGTCGAGGCGTACGGGCCGTTCGTCATGAACACCCGCGCGGAGCTGGCCCAGGCGGTCGCGGACTACCAGGCGGGCCGCCTCGGCGTCATCCCCGCCAACGCCCTCATGCCGCACCGCGTCTGATCTGGTCGTCCGCCCGCCGCGGGCCCCGGAACCAGCCGCGCGATTCAGGCGGGCCGTCCGCCTTCTGTCAGGAATAGCGCCGTTCCAACAAGGCAACCGTATGCTGGATCGTGGTCGGATCACGGGGTCCCGACACACGGCGGCGCCGTTGGCGGAACATCCGTCCCACTCGCCCGCGCGGGTGGGACGGTCGGCTGCGGTAGCCCGCGCCGCCGGCGGCCGGCCGGATGCGGGCGGCAAGGGGGGCGTCATGTTGCAGGAACTCAGACCGACGGTGAGCGGGCCGGTGGGGGGACCATTGCCGCGGCGGATGGAATGGCCGGCGGCAAGCGTTCTCGGGCGGATTCCGACGGACGCACGGACGGAGATTCTCCAGCTCGGCAGCTATCGGGAGTACGCCAGCGAGGAAACCGTCCTGCGAGAGGGCGACGAGACCGATTTCGTCGTGGTGCTGCTGACCGGCTGGGCGAAGGTGACGGCGGCGACGGAGAACGGCGGTTTCGCGCTGCTCGCGATCCGGCACGGCGGTGATCTCATCGGCGAGCTCGCCGGGCTGGACTCCGAGCCCCGGCTGGCGACCGTCACCTCCGTCGGCGCGGTGCTGGCGAAGGTCATTCGTGCGGACGTGTTCGTGGCCTTCCTGCGGCGGCATCCGGACGCGCATCAGGTCGTGAGCAGCACGATCGGGGCGAAGCTGCGCTCGGCTACCCGGCGCCGCGTCGAGTTCGGCGGCTGCTCCGTGGCCGTCCGGGTGGCACGGGTGATCCTCGAGCTGGAGCGGGCCTACGGCGGTGCGGCCCCGGACGGCGGGCGCTCGGTCGGGGTGTCGCTCACCCAGCCGGAGCTGGCGGCCCTGGTCGGTGCCGCCGAGCCCACCGTGCACAAGGTCCTGCGGGACCTGCGCAGGCGCGGGGTGCTCGCGACCGGCTACCGCATGGTCGAGATCCAGGACATCGAGGCGCTGCGGGCCGCGGCGGCCGCGAACCCGTGAGAATACGGGGCGATCGCCGTCGCCCGCTCCGATACTGATCCTCCGTGGCCCCGACTCACGGAGGTTTCAGCGTGCGGGAAAGACCACCGGGAATCCGGCGGGTGTGCCTTGCGATGGCGATCGACGAGGACACGGCCGCGACGCCCGGCGTGCTGCGCCCACCTCGATGGCGCCGAAATCTCGAGGTCGTGGTCGAGGAGCTGAGTGAACGTGGGCTCGGCGAGTTCGAGCGGGCGCACTGGAATCCGTCGGCCGAAAACGGCGGCGAGGTCGCGGTGCTGCCGCCGGGTATCGACGAAGGCGGATTCGTGGCCGCTTTCGTCAGCGCGACGCGTTCGGCGCTGGCGCGGTTGAACGCGGCGGCGGGAACGGAACGGATTCGCCTGCGGATGGCCCTGCACCAGGGAATCACGCAGCTCGACGATGCGGGTTTCGGCGGGCGTGCGGTGCGAAAGGTCGCCGCCTTACGGGATTGTCCCGAGTTACGCGCGGAACTGCGCGCAGGCCCGACCGCTGATCTCGCGGTGGCCGTCTCGATGGAGCTGTTCGACGACGCGGTCGAACACGACTATCCAGGACTGCGCGGTCGCGATTTCCGGCGCACGCGGGTGCGGCTGGCGCCGGGCGAGCACGCGGACGCCTGGCTGCTGATGGCCGCGGCACCAGCTCGAGGCGGTCAACGGGCAACGAGTGGGGCCGTCGACGTCGACCAGGAGACCTC
>NZ_JALKFU020000200.1 GCF_023242965.2 Frankia sp. AgKG'84/4 | reverse complement strand
CGTCAGCGGCTGCCCGGCGATCTCCATCCCGGCCGGCACCGGGCCCGGCGGCCTACCCGTCGGCCTGCACCTGTTCGCCCCGCATCACCGGGACGCGCTCCTGGTGGAACTCGCCGCGGCGGTCGAACGGGTCCGCCCGTGGCCGCTCGTCGCCCCCGGGGCACCCCGATGACCGCCGGCCTACGCCTGTGCGCCGGCTCCGTCCGGGGTCGCTGCGGCATCGCTGGGCGCGGCGCCGTCGGCGGCGGCGGCCCGGTTGTTCTCGTAGCGGCTCGCGGCGCCGCTGATGTGCGCGCGCGTCTCCGCCTCGGCCCAGTCGGCGTCGCCGGCCCGGATCGCGTCGAGGATGCGGCCGTGCTCCTCCCATGCCTTGCCGGAGCGGCGGTGCACACCCGCGGTGAACAGCAGCTGCAGCCGGTTCTGCAGGCTGCGCAGCGCCTCGACGAGCGCGCCGTTGCCGCTGCCCCGGGCAAGCTCGTCATGGAACCGGGTGTTGAGCATGGACAGCCGCTCGAACTGGCCGGCCGCAGCGGCTGCGGCGCCCTCGGCGAGGATGGCGGCGAGTTCCTCGAGCACCGCCGGGGCGACACCCTGGTTGGCCGCGCGGCGCACCGCCGCGACCTCGAGCGCCGCGCGGACCTCGATGAGATCGTGCGCCTCCTCGGCGCTGATCACGCTGACGACGACGCCGCGCCGCGGGGTGACCTCGACCAGGCCCTCCGACTCGACGAGCCGGATCGCCTCGCGGACCGGGTTGCGGGACACGCCGAGTTCCTCGGCCAGCCGGTCCTCGATCACCCGGCCCCCCTGGGGGAGCCGACCGTCGAGGATGCGCTGGCGGAGCTCGTCGGCGACGAGCTCGCGCAGGGGCCGGTGGGCGGCTCCGAGCGTCTTCATGCTGATGACCACCGCCGCAGCTCGCTGTTCGTGGACAGTATACGGGCGCACGTGGCGGCCTGGTCCGAGCGACGCGCGGCCTACCCCGCTTCGAAGGGGCGGCCGTGCGGTGCGTGGGACCCAACCCCCCGCGCTGGGTCTTGTATACACCATACGATGCATCCGCGGGATGCCTGGAGGTTCGCCCGATGCTCGCCGGAATCAATTTCTTCCCGACTGTCTCCCCGGCGGAGAAGTCGGCCGTCCAGTTCTTTGACGAGTCCCTGGAACTGAGCATCCTGGCCGATCGTCTCGGCTACCACTCCGTGAAGATCGTGGAGCATTACTTCTACCCGTACGGCGGCTACAGCCCCGATCCAGTGACCTTTCTCGCCGCGGTGGCCACCCGCACGGAACGCGTGCGGCTCGTCACCGGCGCGAACGTTCCCGCATTCAACCACCCGATCAAACTGGCCGGGCAGCTCGCGATGCTCGACAACCTCTCCCATGGTCGCCTCGATGTGGGCTTCGCCCGCGCCTTCCTGCCCGGCGAGTTCGAGGCCTTCGAGGTCAGCATGGACACCAGCCGGGCCCGGCACCAGGAGGGCATCGCCGCGATTCTGCGTCTCTGGCAGGAGGAGGACGTCGTCTGGAACGGGACGTTCCACAAGTTCGGCCCGGTGACGATGCTCCCGCGGGTCCACCAGCAGCCCACCCCACCCGTCTTCATCGCCGCCACCTCGACGCCGGAAAGCTTCGTCTGGGCCGGCAGTCAGGGTTTCAACCTGATGTTCATCCCGTTCACCTCGACGAACGAGAAGGTCGCCGGGCTGCTCGAGCTCTACCGCAACGCGCGTCTCGCGGCGGGCTATCCGGCCGGCTCGGAACGCATCCAGATGGGCATCCACTGCTTCGTCGACACCGACGGCGACCGGGCCCGGCGGAAGGCCGCCGAATACTACGCCGACTACGTCGAGAAGATGATCGACACCTGGGAGGCGTACATGACCGCGAAGCCGACGGAATACGCCGGCTACGCAGACATGATCACCGGGCTGCGGAAGAAGTCACTCGCCATGCTCGAGGAGAACTCCCAAGTCTATGTGGGCACCCCGGAGCAGGTGCGCCAGCAGGTCGCCGCGACCCTCGACGTCTTCGGCGACATCGAGCCGTCGATGCAGGTGAACTTCGCCGCGATGCCGATCGAGGAGTCCCGCCGAACGATGGAGCTCTTCGCCGCCGAGGTCCTGCCCGCCTTCCCGGGATAAATCGGATGCGAAGGCTTACCGAGGAGTCGGCTAGCTCCGTTCCCACGCAGACATCGGACAAGTCGGGCGTTCCCGCGCGCGAGAGCGCGGCCCGCCGGCTGTCACCTCCGCGCCGCAAGCAGTCCGAGTAGAGGGAGATCTTTATGCGTCTGTCCACCGTCCGCCGGCCCGACGGCACCACCAGGGCCGGCCGGGTCGAGGGCGACACCATCGTCCTGCTCGACCAGCCCTGCGTCGGCACGCTCATCGCCTCCGGCCTGGACTGGCGGGAGACCGCCGCATCGGCCACCGGCGAGACGATTCCCCTGGCCACCGCGGACCTGGCACCGCTCGTTCCCAACCCGCCGAAGATCGTCTGCATGGGTCTGAACTACGCCACCCATCTCAAGGAGATGGGACGTACACCGCCGACTCACCCGACGCTGTTCGCAAAATACACCCGGTCGCTTATCGGTCCGACCGATGACATCATCGTTCCGCCGGTGACGAACGCGGTCGACTGGGAAGGCGAGCTGGCCTTCGTCATCGGCACGACCGTGCGTTTCGCCGACGAGCGGCAGGCCCTCGAGGCCATCGCCGGCTACACCATCATGAACGACGTCACCATGCGCGACTGGCAGTTCCGGACCCTGCAGTTCCTGCAGGGCAAGACCTTCGAGGGATCGACCCCGCTCGGCCCGGCGCTGGTCACACCGGACGACATCGACAATCCGTCGGACCTGTCGCTGCGCACGCTCGTCAACGGGGCGGTGATGCAGAAGTCGCGGACGTCCGACCTGCTCTTCCCGCCAGTGGAGATTGTTCGTTACGTGAGCCAGTTCATCACCCTGGAGCCGGGTGACGTGCTGACCACCGGAACGCCCGGCGGCGTCGGCCACGGCCGCGATCCCAAGGTGTATCTCGCCGATGGCGACGTCGTGACCGTCGACGTCGAGGGGCTCGGCGTCACCCGCAATACCGTGCGATTCTCCTGACCTGAAAGCCGGCTCCACCTGCTGCGCTCCGTCACAATTCGGTGACGATTTCTGTGATCGGCCAAGTAATCGTTGTTTGCTGCCACGACATGACGATGAACGGTCGTTGAAACATGCGGTCAGCATACTGACTCTGATCAGTAAGGCCGGCGCGCCAAAACCTTTTGAAGGTGCATCGTGCTCATTCCGAACCAGGCCGCCGACGGCGGCACCCTCACCAGCCTGTTCCGGCGCGCGCTCGCCGGCTGCCAGCTGCAGCCGGGCGAGACCGTGGCCGTCCTGTCCAACGCCCAGTCTCCGCCGGCCTACATCGACGCCACGGCGGCTGCCGCGTCGACCCTCGGCGCGAAGGTCTTCACCGTCGGGCTGCCGTCCATTCAGCGGGCCGCCGGCACCGTCCCCGGCGTCGGCGAGGTGTATGGGCTGACCGGCCTGACCGACCTCGGCGCGGCCGTCGCGGCACTCAAGGCCGTCGACCTGGTCGTTGACCTGTCCGTGCTGCTGCACTCCGCGGAGCAGGAGGAGATCCTCGCCGCCGGCACCCGAATGCTGATGATCACCGAGCCGCCGGAGATCCTCGAGCGGATGTTCCCGACCGACGCGCTGCGTGAACGGGTCCAGAACAGCGTCACGCTGCTCGGCGCGGCCGGCGAGATCGCCATCCGCTCCGACGCCGGCACCGACATCACGATGGGCCTGGGCCAGTTCGGCTCGGGCGGCGGCTGGGGATTCACCTCCGGCCCCGGCACCCACGCGCACCTCGCCTCCGGCCTCGCCGCGATCTACCCGAACGAGGGCAGCGCGAACGGGCGATGGGTCATCGACGCTGGTGACATCATCTTCCCGTTCAAGACCTACGTGCAGTCGCCGATCACCTGCGAGGTCGTCAACGGCTTCATCGTCTCGATCACCGGTCCCGGCGCCGATGCCGAGCTGTACCGCGACTACCTGGAGTCCTGGGGTGACCCGGAGGGCTTCGCCATGTCCCACATCGGCTGGGGCTGCAACGACCGGGCCCGCTGGAACGCGCTGGCCCTGCTCGACCGGTCCGCCACCCAGGGGATGGACGGGCGCTGCTTCGCCGGCAACGTCCTGTTCTCCACCGGGCCGAACAACGAGGCCGGCGGCTCCCGGTTCACCCTGGCCCATTCGGACGTGCCGGTCCGTAGGCACAGCGTCTGGCTCGACGGGCGGCAGATCCTCGACCACGGCCGGTTCGTCGTCGACGAACTCGCCTTCGACGACGGCTTCGCCCGCCTCGGCGCCCAGCCCCCCGCCACTCCCGCCACCCCCGCCACTCCCGCCACCCCCGCCGCCCCCGCCCCCGCCGCCGACGACGCCCTGGTAGGTGCCTAGTGAAACCGTTGCTCGGACCGCTGTCCTGGAACCTCGTCTACGTCGATGACCTGGCCGTCATGCGGGACTTCTACGAGAACGTCCTCGGCCTGCCGCTGCGGCACGCCACGAAGTACTTCGCCGCCTACAACACCGGCGGCTGCACGCTGGAGCTGATGGCCCGCAAGGACAACGGCCCGGACGCCGACAGCGAGCGCCGCGGCTGGGACCGCAACCGGGTGCTGATGTCGTTCAAGGTCGAGCGGATGGACGACGTCGTCGCCGAACTGGGCCGTCGCGGCGCGAAGCTGCTGCACGGCCCGTCGCCGACGGTGAGCGATGACGGTCAGCCCCCCGACGGCCAGGTCGCGCAGTTCGCCGACCCCGAGGGCAACATCTTCGAGCTCTGCGACGAGGCCCTGTTCTTCTGACCTCCGCCGGCCCAGGCGATTGTGTGGTGATCAACATGAGTATCAGCGTTCCCGAGCACACCGAGTCCGGCGTGGAGGTCGCGAACCGGCTCGTCGAACAGACCCGCGACCAGGTCGACCGCGCCGAGGCGCCGCCGCGGCGCGCCCGGCCGTGGCAGCGCTACCTGGAGGCCGACCTGGGCCTGCGGGAGTACTGGTATCCGGCGGCGCTCGCCACCGAGGTGCCCGACGGCGGCACGCACAAGGTGCGGATGCTCGGCGAGGAGGTGCTGCTGGTGCGCCGGGACGGCCGGCTGTTCGCCGTCGAGGACCGCTGCGCGCACCGCGGCACGCGCTTCTCCGAGCGTCCGTTGGTGCTTTCCGAGGACACGATCACGTGCTGGTACCACACGTGGACGTTCGACCTGGAGGACGGCGACCTGCGCTGCATCCTCAACGAGCCGGGTACGGCGCTCGCCGGGCGCACGGGCATCCGCGCCTACCCGGTGACCGAGGCGAAGGGGCTGGTCTTCGTCTACATCGGCGACGAGGAGCCACCGCCGCTGGAGGCCGACGTCCCGGCCAGCTTCCTCGCCGACGACCTCGTCATGCACTACGCCGAGCCCAACGTGGTCCGCGCGAACTGGCGCCTGGCGCTCGAGAACTCGTTCGACCCCGGGCACCACTTCATCCACAACTGGTCGCCGTATGTGATCGAATCCGGCTTCCCGATGACGTTCGGCTACGTCGCGAAGCCCGGCGAGGAGGCCGCCGAGGTCAAATACGTCGTCGACACGACGGGCCCGAAGGGCTTCTCCCGCTGCACGAAGACGACCGAACTGATCTTCTCGGCGGTCATTCCCGGCAAGAACGGCCGCCCGGACACGACCTACACGGCGCCGGCGGCGGTCGGCCGCTCGCACGAGGAACTCGTCGAGTCGTTCATGGCCATGCCGCCGATCGACGTCGGGATCTGGCTGCCGTCGTGCAACGAGACGGTCAACTTCCCGTCCGACATGATCACCTACGACTGGCTGGTGCCGATCGACGAGAACACCACCCGCAGCTTCATGATCGGCGGGAAGGTGTGCGCGACCGATGCGGAGGCCGAGGCCTGGCGCGGGCAGACCGGTCACGTCGAGTGGCGGATCCCGACCGTCGACAAGTTCCTCGTCGACGACAACAAGGCCCGCGAGAGCATGCAGACGTTCTACGAGACCGAGAACGGCTGGGACCGCGAACGGCTCTACCGGCCGGACCTTGAGATCACCATGTTCCGCCGGTTCTTCAGCGAGCACGCCCGCGGCGTGCAGACCCGCGACAAGCTCATCGCCCCGCGCAGCCGGCGCAGCCCGAACCGGGACCGGACCCGATGACCGCCCCCGTCCCCGCGCCCGCCGTCGCGTACGCGGCGCCGATGCCGGGCACGCCGCTGGCCGGGCGGGTCGCGCTGGTCACCGGCGGCACCCAGGGGATCGGGCTCGGCGTCGCGCGGGCGTTCCTCGACGCCGGCGCGAAGGTCGCCGTCGTCGGCCGGGACAAGGCGAAGATGGACGCCGTCGTCGCCGAGCTGTCGCCGCTCGGCGAGATCATCGGCATCCAGGCCGACGTCACGATCGTCGCCGACGCGGAGCGGATGGTGCGGGCGACCGTCGAGCGTTTCGGCGCCCTCGACATCCTCGCCACCGTCGCCGGCGTCTACGAGGGGGCGTCACTGCTCGACGCCACCGAGGACGACTACGACTACCAGTTCGACATCAACGTCAAGGGCACGTACTTCTGTGCCCAGGCCGCCGCCCGCCACCTCGTCGCCACCGGTCGGCGCGGGAAGATCATCACGGTGGGTTCGGTGGCCGGACAGCGGGCGTTCCCCGGGGTGTCGGTGTATGGCGCGACGAAGGCGGCCGTCGGGTTCCTCACCCAGGTGCTCGCCGGTGAACTCGCGCCGCACGGCATCAACGTCAACTGCGTGGTGCCGGGCAGCATCGACATGCCGACGAACAAGCTGCTGTCCCCGCCCGGGGCCGCGCAGGAGTCCGCCGCGGGCACCCCGGCGCGGCGCAACGGCCTGCCCGTCGACGTCGCCGCCGCCGCCGTCTATCTCGCCTCCGACGTCGCCGACTTCGTCCACGGCACCAGCCTGGTCGTCGACGGCGGCGTGGCCGCCGTGGGCTGAGCCCACGGCGGGAATGGTCAGGAGAATCCGCAATGCCGTTGGGATCCATTTCCTGGAACCTGGTGTGGGCGCATGACATCGAGCCGATGACGGCCTGGTATCGCGATGGGCTGGGCCTGCGCCTGATGACGTCGACCGAGCAGTCCGCGGTGTTCGACACCGGGCCGTGCATCCTGGTGCTGATCGGCCGGCACGACAACGGACCGGCCGCCAACCCGCCGGTCACCGGTTGGGAACGCAATCAGGTCCTGTTCACCTTCAGCGTCACCGACATGGACGCGACGCTGGCCGAGCTCGCCGGCCGCGGGGTCACGCCGGTGCACGTCGCGCCGGTCGTGATCGACGGCAACGACGCGCCGAAATGGCGGGTGGCCCAGCTCATGGACCCCGAGGGGAACATCGTCGAGCTCTGCGACGAGCCGGTCCGCTGGTATGCGGGCGTCGATGCCTGAGGAGGGTTCGGTGGGCGCGCTCGCCGAACTGGCGGTGCTGCGCGAGCGGTTCGCCCGGTCGGGGATGGTGCGCCGGATCGGGTGGGGGCAGCGGCCGGCGGTCGTCGTCGTCGATCTGATCCGCGGGTTCACCGATCCGGCCTGCCCGCTCGGCGGGGAGCTCTCGGACGTGGTCGCGGCGACGGGCGAGCTGGTCGCCGCCGCCCGGTCGGCCGGTGTGCCGGTGATCTGGGCGATGGTTCGCTACCGGGCCGACCTGGCCGACGCCGGCGTGTGGCCGGCGAAGATCCCCGCGCAGCACCTCCTGGTCGAGGACGGACCGTGGGTCGACCTGGACCCCCGGCTCGACGCCCGTCCCGACGAGGAGCGGGTGGTGAAGAAGCACGCCTCCGCGTTCCTCGGTACCGGTCTGGACGTCCGGCTGCACCAGTTGGGGGTCGACACCGTGCTGGTCGCGGGGGCGACGACCAGCGGTTGTGTGCGGGCGAGCGTGGTGGACGCCTGCGGCCTCGGGTTCCGTCCGATCGTCGTGCGCGAGGCCGTCGGCGACCGCGCCGAGCTGGTGCACGAGGTGAGCCTGTTTGACCTGGACGCCAAGTACGGCGACGTCGAGAACCTCGCCGACGTGCTCGCCCACCTGCGGACCTCGGCGGCCACCCCCGTCCGTTCGGGCGACGTGCGGTGACCATGACGACCAGTCGCCCGATCGGACCGGGCCGGGCGGACGACGACCTGGCCGCGGACCGCCTGGCCGTGGCGACGGCCTGCCGAGTGCTGGCCGCGGACGGTCAGGACCACTTCTGCTTCGGCCATGTGAGCGTCCGCCGGCCGGGCGGGGGACTGATGGTCAAGGCGGTCGGGCCATCGCTGGCCCGGGTGCGCCCCGCGCAGATCGCTGAGGTCGGCCCCGACGGCGCGGTCCGCACCCCCGGCCTGCGCCCGCATGAGGAGACCGCCCTGCATCTGGCGGTCTACGAGCGCCGCGCGGACGTCGGCGCCGTCGTGCACACCCACCCGCTGGCCGCGCAGACCGCGACGCTGTTCCCGCCGATGGACGGCGTGACGCAGTGGAGTGGCGTGCCCACTCAGATCCTGCGGCTGCTGGAGCATCCCGACTTCGACTCCGCGGCGCT